>JAGWHJ010000012.1 GCA_028866835.1 Microcaldota archaeon
TACTAATTATAGGGATCAGATATTCTCTGAAAACACTCTGGTTCAATCTAGGTCCGGCTCTTTTCTCATCGCCCTGTCATTCCTTGCAACTGCCTTTGCGATTTCAATTTATACTCCAGTTACAAATCAAATACCATTATACTTTCAAACGATATTCGGCCTTCCCATCTTCCAGACGGTCATAGCAATATCTGGATTTGCGATTTCCATTCTATGGCTCTTGTTTATATTAAGGAACATAAACGTGGTCGGATGGATGAGCGAGAAAATAAGAAGGCTGGAAGAAATAAAGCCGAATTGGATAGGCGCCTTGGACAGTTTTGGTAAGATATACTCCGAACATTCCGACCGTTACTATAATAAAAACCGGAAGGATCGCAAGGGATACTCTGTAAATTATATCTTCAAGATATTGCCATTGATATTCGTGGGCTTATGGATTTTCATTATGTCGATAGTGAGTCTTCCGCTTGCTCTTGTTGCAATTCTTATAGCTGCTACAGTGCTGGTCATAACATGGTAAGGGCTAATTGTTTCCGCTCACTATAACCACCGCCCTCTTCCCATCCAAACCGCGCCCATTCCGGCTAAAGGCCTTGAATCCTGCGTACGCCGTAGCTCCGCCCGCCTCCGCCTTAACCCCGTTCCTCGCAAGTTCCTTCCTTGCGTCCTTTATCTCATCGTCGCTGACCGCTATCGCAACGCCTCGCGTCTCCTTAAGGGCGCGCATGCACTCGAAGCCGAAGGTCGGGTATCCGACAGCTATCGCGTCCGCGATGGTGCGCGGCACCATGTACGCGATATCCGTTCCTTCCTCGAATGCCCTCACAACTGGGTCGCAGCCCTTCGACTGGACCCCCATGAGCTTCGGCATCCTGGAGATGAGCCCGAAGCGCCTGAACTCGCGCAGGCTTTTGTATATGCTGGATATGAGCGTAGCGTTGCCTACGGGCATGAAGATGTAATCGGGCACTTCGTATCCAAGCTGCTCGGCTATCTCGAAGCCTATGCTCTTCTGCCCCTCCTTCCTGTAATGGTAGTCGCCGCAGACGAAGGCCTTGTTCCTTGTTGCAAATGATTCAGCCTCCTTAAGCGCCTTGTTGAAGTCGCCCTTCACCATGACCGTCCTTGCGCCCTGGGCCTCTATCTTTTTTATCTTTATCCTGTCCGCGTCGCTGCTTATGAATATTGTCGCGCCTATCCCGTGCCTCTTTGCGTAGTAGGCCACCGAGAGGCCCATGTTTCCCGTAGATGCACAGCAGACATGAGAGAAATTCAGCTCGAGGGCCTTCGTTATCTCGATGACGGAGCCCCTGTCCTTGAACGTATTTGTCGGATTTTCCGTCTCCATCTTGAGATACAGGTCGGAGCCTGCGCCGATCTTGCTCTTCCTGACAAGAGGCGTGCCCCCTTCCCCGAGCGACGCGGCTATGCTTGCCACCGGGAAGAAAGGCAGATATTTCGATGTGGAGATCTTCTGCTTCCTGAAGTTCTTCGGCAGCTTCGCAGACGCATAGCTGTACTCTATCTCAAGTATCGAATGGCAGACATGGCACCTGAACGAGGAGTAATCCCTGGTTGCAGCACCGCACCTGGTGCACCGCAATCCGTATCGCATACAGGGAAATGGCAGATAAGAAAGATAAACCTGAGCCCGGAACGCTATCAACAAGCTTAAATATCACCATATCCAAGACCATAATCGTGATTATGATGGCATTACAGATGGCTAGGAACAAGGCGGTTCAGCATCTTCAGTGTCAAAGTGGCGGAATAATAGTGCCCCCTCAGGAGGAGAGTTTCATTCTTGATGCATTCTCTACTGCAAGGCAGCTGGGCGGCAGTCTTGCGTCATTCGAAAAGGCCATCCTCGACGTAGATGAATTGGCCAAGGCGTACAACAACATGTACCGCCTGATTGTCGATTCCAGGGACATGCCAACGGAAAAAGGATATTACAGCGTATGTCATGAGCTCATTGGCAGAAGCCCAAGGGCGTTTTTGCCTATATCTGATGGAGAGGCGCGCGCCCTGATAGACGCAGGGCACGGCGAAAAGGTATTGCACATAGGTCATGAGGTGGGCGCTTCTCTTGCAAGGGAAGCCGAGCAAGCTACTCCGCATCATGCAGTGCAGCTGTCCCTTCCTGTAGCCCTGTTCTTTGTAAAGATGGGTGATACCGGGAAACGGGGATTTCTTACTGTCGATTTTTATGTTGGCCTCAAGGGCGTCGTTGCGCTTTCAGGCAAGCAGACGTCAATATCGCTTTCAGACAGGGAAAGCATCGAGATAGTCGCGCGGGATGGCCAAGGCACGGAGAAGGTCTTCCCCGTAAGCGGGGCTGCAGAGGCAAGGCTGCTCCGAAAGGACAAAGGCACTGTTGCGCCAAAGGGGGATAACATAACCATAGCCATAGGAGAAGGGGAACGCCTGGAAATCGTCGTAAGGGACGGCCAGGGCGGCGAAAGAATCCTCCCCGTCGACGGCGCAGCGGGGTTAAGGGTGGCGCAGAGAATAGACTGAGCTCCAGCCAATTGGGCAGCGCCATTCTGTACGCCAATTATTGCGCTGAAATACAATTCGACGTCAAATGCCACCGAAGCATACCAAAAGATTTAAATATCTTATCCTTCCTTTAATCTATGCTGATTTTAGAAAGCTTTAAAAAACCGATTTGTGGTATACCGAGATTAAACCGAATATTTCAAACGTGATACAAATGGCAACTTCAAAGAAAAAGGGCATCAACAAGGCAGAGAAGCCGGTTAGGGGTAGCGCAGCGAGCATTCCAATGGAAAACGAGGAGGACTTGAAGCCATCGTTCGAGCCATCAGGAAGGCTTGGCACGATAGGGGGCGCACGGGAGCGTGAGGAGATAAGGAAGTGCCCAAGCTGCGGAAGCACCGACATCATATTCGACAATGAGAAGGGGGAGTACGTCTGCAACAACTGCGGACTGATAATAGAGGAGAACGTCACCGATGTAGGGCCCGAGTGGCGCGCGTTCGACACGGACCAGAGGAACGCACGTGCCAGGACCGGAGCGCCGATAAAGTACATGAAGCCCAACAAGGGCCTCGTTACTGAGATAGACATGTACAACAAGGACATAAGGGGCACCAAGCTTCCTTCGAAGAGGCAGGCCCAGCTCTACAGGATGAGGAAGTGGCACAAGAGGGCGAGCATAGCGAGCTCGAGCGAGAGGAACTACCTCATCGCGCTTCCGGAGCTCAACCGCGTGGCGAGCTACCTGGGGCTTCCTGACAACATAAGGGAGCAGGCGGCGCTTCTCTACAGGCAATGCGTAAAGAACAACCTCATCAGGGGAAGGCCAATCGAGACAGTGGTCAACGCAGCGCTCTATGCTACATGCAGGAGTGCGGGAATGCCAAGGACCCTTGACGAGATTGCGCAGATATCCTCGGTTCCAAAGAAGGAGATCGGGAGGTCGTTCAGGGTCATCGCCCATGAACTGGGTCTCAAGATACCGCTTACAGATCCTTCAAGCTACGTCCCAAGATATGTATCGGCGCTCAAGCTGAGCGGCGATGCGCAGGAGCGTGCGATGGTGCTCCTGAGGCAGGCCATGAAGAAGGGCCTTGTCAGCGGGAGGAGCCCGACCGGCGTCTCCGCGGCCGCGGTGTACATCGCCGGCGCCCTGGTTGGCGAGAGGAGGACGCAGAAGGAGGTTGCCGACGTGGCGGGAGTAACTGAGGTAACGATAAGGAACAGGTACCGCGAGCTGAAGAAGGAGCTTAACATAGATGTAAATCTATGATGGGTCATCAAGCGCGCCTGGCCTTGCCAATTGTGGTCATACTGGCCGCTGTCCTGATCCAGGCATCGGGCGCATCGAGCATAGGCTCCATAAGCGCAACGCGCCACGAGGCAAACCTGACAATATCAAATGCAAGCAGTTACATAAGGACCGTCAACGAGAGCTCGTATCTGGTCTTCAGGCCGGACCTGTCGACAGCCTATTCGGACCTTGCGATAGCCGAGAGCTATGAGACTACGTCGCCGGGCCTCGCGATAGCGTACGCAGACGAGGCGCAGTCCGCAGCGCAGAGCGCCTACAACGGCACCGTGATGTGCCAGAGCCTTGCTGTTCCGATAAATTCTAACACAGGGGGCTGCTACAAGCGCCAGGTCTCGCTCATCGCGCTTGTATCCTTCACTGTCATGACAATAATCCTTCTGCGCATCTTCATGAGGCCCGTCAGCAAGAAGGTGCGCGCCAAGTACAACAGGTATACAAAATAAGCTAGGCAAAAGGTGTTTTGGATGGTTGAGAAAGAGGAGGTCCTGAAGGCCCATTCGGGGGGAAAGATCGAGGTGATCTCAAAGGTCCCCACCGATTCGGTGCGAGATCTGTCGATATACTACACGCCAGGGGTCGCCTATGTCTCGGAGGAGATAGCCCACAACAGGGAGCGTGTGTATGATTACACCTCAAAGGGCAATACCATCGCAATAATATCGGACGGCACAAGGATACTCGGGCTTGGCGACCTGGGCCCTTACGCGGCCATGCCCGTAATGGAGGGCAAGGCCCTCCTTTTCAAGAAGTTCGGAGGCGTTGACGCTGTGCCGATATGCGTCGACACAAAGGACGAGGCCGAGATAGTCAGGCTCGTGAAGGACATCGCCCCGACCTTCGGAGGCATAAACATCGAGGACATAAAGTCCCCAAGGTGCATCACCATAGCGGAGAGGCTCTCGAAGGAGATCGACGTGCCAGTGCTCCATGACGACAGGCAGGGCACCGGGGTCGTAGTGCTCGCCGCTGCCATAAACGCGGTGAAGCTCGCCGGCAAGGACAGGAACGCCAGGATAGTCATAAACGGCGCAGGCGCCGCGGGATACGGCATTCTAGAGAGGCTCCACCATTACGGATTCAGGAACATAATCGTCGTGGATACCAAGGGCGCGATATTCGCCGGCAGGGCGGAGAACGACGACCTCAAGGAGCGCATCGCATCAATGACGAATCCGCAGAAGCTTGCCGGCTCCCTCCACGAGGTCGTTGCAGGGGCCGACATGCTCATAGGCGTCTCTTCAAGGGGAGCGTTCACCAGGGAGGACATCTCTAAGATGGCTTCAAAGCCCATAATATTCGCGCTTGCAAACCCGTACCCCGAAATATCCTACGCGGAGGCGAGGGAGGCCGGCGCCTACATCGTAGCGACGGGACGGAGCGACACGCCCAACCAGGTCAACAACCTGCTTGCGTTCCCCGGGCTGATGCGCGGCATGCTGGACATAAGGGCGAAGGCGCTCAACGACGAGATGCTCGACGCCGCATCGATGGCGATATCTAAGGGCGTGGGCAAGCGGCTCTCCCCTGAATACATAATACCTGGCATACTCGAGAAGTCGCACGTCACGAGGGTTGTGCCCGACGTGGCCGCGGCCGTGGCAGAGGCGGGAATGCGTACGGGCCAGGCCCGCGTCATGGTCGCGAAGGAGCAGGTCAGGAAGCATGCGAAAGAGCTGCTGAAGCGCTACGGCCGGATCGAGAGAAAGGCGATCGGCGTCCGAAGGGTTTAATGGTAATCAATATGCAAAGCAAGACACCCCTAAGCAGGAAGCTTCTTGTAGAGGCGCTGGGCGCCTTCATCCTGGTGCTGATAGGGGTAGGCTCGATAATATCCGCTTCGCAGCTGGCATCGGGAAACGGCGTCGTGCAGCTTATCGGCATAGCCATGGCGCACGGTCTGGCCCTCGCTCTCGCGGTCACTATCGCGATGGGAATCTCTGGGGGCCACATAAACCCCGCGGTCACCATCGCATTCACCATCGCTAGGAGAATAAAGCCCGGCGAGGCGCTTGCGTACATACTGGCGCAGCTTGCCGGCGCAACGACCGCAGCCCTGTTCCTGACACTTCTTGTCCCGTCTGCATTTGGGGCAGCGGCAGGCTGGGGCGTGCCCGTGCCCGCCCAATCAGTTGGCGTGATGCAGGCGATCGGCGTCGAGGCGGTGATAACGTTCCTGCTCATGCTCGCGGTTTACGCCACTGCCGTAGACCCAAGAGCGCCGCGCATGGCGGGGTTCGGCATCGGCATCATGCTCGCCATAGACATACTCGCATTCGGCCCGCTCACAGGGGCCGCGGCCAATCCTGCGAGGGCTCTCGGTCCGGAGATAGCCGCGGCCAACTTTTCGTACTGGTACGTCTACTGGATAGGGCCGGTCCTAGGCGCCATCGTCGCGGCGCTGCTTTACGAGAATTTGATACTTTCCGACAAGCGCCGCGCATAGAATTGCCCGATGCTCCGCGTTGCGCCACGAAAATTATTTATTTAAACCCTCCCTTCCCATACATACTTGCTGAGGAGTGGGCTTAGTGGTTGCATCTGCAAAAACGGTAAAGGCAAACGCCGACAAGAAATCTAAGAGGATGCAGACTGCGATAGAGTACCTGTCCATATATTCCTGGGCACTCATCATACTGATAATAGCGATAGTCGTCATCTCATATCTCGCCCTGAACAGGGGCAATACCGCCGAAACCTTCCTTCCCTCGACGTGCTACCTGAGCACGGAGCTTAACTGCCAGAACATAATCTTCATGTCCAACATGTCAGGCGCGAAGGCTCTCATAATCTTCAAGAACGACCTTCCCACCAACATCTCATTCGCGTCAAGCGCGTTCACCATAGTGCCGGGTTTTTCAGGCGCGTCGTACAAGGGCAATTGCTATCCTGCTAACGCCGTCCCCGGCTCCACCGTATCATGCACCGTCAATCTCGCCAACTACAACGCGCATCTCGGGGCGCAGCTCAATCCAAAGCTGGAGGTCAGCTACAAGCTCTGCGCAAACGGAAAGTGCGCTTCGCAGGTGAACACGTCGGGGAGCTCCACGGTGTACGTATCCTCCCTTGTCTCTGTTCGCGGCGTGACGCTGTACACGAACACCCGCACCGGCGATGTCTCGGTCAACGGCGTCCCGTACCCTTCCGGAACGACGGTGCTCTTCATAGGGAACCATACCTACGGCATCTCCGCTGTACCCCCGCCTAAATACTCTTTCGTTAACTGGACCTATTCATCAAGCATAACCCTCTCGTCTGCGGCTGCGCAGACGACAAACGCGAGCACGTCGTCAAACGGAACCATAACCGCAGTGTTCGTCGGTCCTCCTGGCGTCTCGCTCACCGCGCAGGAGACGAACACCACGCAGGGAAGCCATGACCTTCTGACCGCGCAGATAAACGGCGGCACGAGCCCCGACACTGTCGTGATATGCGGCAACTCTTCGGTGCTCGGCGCAATGAACAGCGGTTGCGTCGACCCTAACGGCTATCTCGCGTCAAGCGGAGCATCGGGCTCCGGCACTTACGACACTGTAGGCCTGCCTTCTGGATTGTACACGATGCAGGCATGCGATGCCACGTACCACAGCGAGACCGGCAAGACGGAATGCAGCAGCACGCTGAACCTTGTCATAGAGCCAGGCGTCAGCATATCGATACAGAGCACACAGGTTCTCATCGGCCAATCCGACATAGTAACGGGCAGTGCCACTAATGTATCAAACAATGTGACTGTGTGCGATGACTACAGCGGCCATGCGACATACTACGGCTGCGGCAACGTCGCTTACAACAAGAAGGCCGTATCGGGAATAGGGACGGCGAGCATCAACACCGACACCTATCCGCTGACATTCTACGGCAGGCTGCAGTTCGTGGCCTGCGACAGCTCCTTCTACAAGGCCACGGGAAGGCCCGACTGCACCGGCCCTCTCTCCCAGGACGTTTACGTAAAGCCCATCGTCACGCTGTCATTCTCCACTGGTTCCGCAACCTGGGGGTTGTCTGATCCTGGCACCGCGTACGTCAGGGACGGCGCCGGAAACATAGTGCCCGATACGGTGGTTATCTGCGGCACGTTCAACTCGGGATCCGGGTATGCTGCGTGCGCAGCCCCGTACAACTACGGGCCGTATGCAAGCGGCACCGGCACTACCGCATGGGATGCAGGAACGGGCAACGGCTACGGCACATACACGTACGAGGCTTGCGACGCTTCATTCTACTACACGTGGGGCGTGCTCGACTGCAGCGCTCCGCAGACCGTTACCATAACCCCATTGACGCTTACCGTCTCGATGTCGCCTGGCGGAGTGGTAGATCCATATGGCGTGTCATGCGTGGCAGCGAGATACTCGATATATCCGGGCAACGGCGGCGGCGCTTCGGGGCAGACGTGCGCAGGAGCAGGTTACCCCGACCCGTCAAGCCCGCAGTACGTGCCCTACGGGGCAGTTGTCGACTACGTCGCAACCGACATAGCGGGCCCGAGCAGCTGGGAATCGCCGTCAAGCGGATGGAGCCTGGCGGGCTGGTCAACCGGAGGCAATGCAAACCCCAGCGATCCCGAGATACCTATGACCGGGTCGGCGAATATCCAGGGCACATTCTATCCTTGCCTCACGACAGGCGCGGACTTCGGCGACCAATACGGGCCTGTGTACGCTGCCTGGGTGACTGGCGCAGGCTGCTATCCTTACGGCTCGACTGTTGGGGTGACGATAAAGCCGCCAGGAGGGAAACAGGTTTGCAGCGGATGCCTTGGCCTTTGGTATGACGGATGGGGCATAAACACGCTGCAGGTCTACGGAAGCTTTTCCGGAAATTCAGGCGGCTGCAACACCCCGTCACCTGTCGTCACTAGCGATTTCGTCACCTATGGGTACGTGCCTGCCTGCACCATATATTTCACCATAACCGGGCCTACATACGCCTACGAGCCCTTCATGCCATGCTATACTGCGCAGACGGGATCTTCAGGGCACGGCCTTGTCCAGGTCAGCGGCGGCGCTTTTGTCAGTGATACGGATCCCCAGTGCAGTGCCTACGGCGACACTGCATACATAGGAGCGAGAGGCACCGCAGGGCATTCGTTCAACTTCTGGGACTGCTATAACGACGGAATGCAGCTCGCGGCATACGGCTATCAAACCCCCGTACCTGTCTACAATGCCTATGGATACCAGTGCTATGGCGACCAGTACGACTGGAACACGCTGATAGATTACGGCACGTACGGAGGGCAGGCCGCTTCTGGGTCATTCACGCTGACTAATCCTGCCATAGAGGTTGCGTACTTCACTTAGGCAATTCCTTGTTGGGCACAATTCCGCCAAACGGAAAGGCTTTTAAATTTCGGATGCAATATTCATATACTTAGGTATGCACTGGGATCTGGGGGGGGTGCATCATCTGAGAGGGCCATTCTATGGCACAAAAAACGCGCCTGGCTGGCAGGCACATAGAAAGGGAAATAGAGAGGGATGCAAGGATCTCCGACATTGCGTCTAGTGTCAGGGGCGGCATTGGAAATGCCAGCAGGGGATTATTAAAGAGATTAAGGAGGGGCGCGGGGATCGGCACAAGGGCTGCAACTTTGTCTGCGGCCGCCCTGTTCGTGCCAGTGCCTCCAACTGCCGCAGTAGCCCAGACGGAGCCTCCAGTCGCAATAAAGATCCTTCACCGGGACATGAATTACAGCTCATTCGGAATCCAGTTTTCCGTGATCTCTCCTCAGCCAGGCCCGATCACCTTCTCCTTATCGTACGAGCCGAAGGGATCAAGCACGCAGGCTTCTCTCGGCAGCTGGCTTAACGGCGCAAACCAGCTATCGCAGAGTGCCCAGCTGGGCTACCACGACCTCAAGGGCATGGCACCTGGGTCAACATACGTCATCATGGTCACTGCAACATATCAACTTTACACGCAAGGCAAGTACGGGTCCTACCCGACGCCGGGCAGCAGCCCCGTGCTTATAGGCATCGCATCAACCGACCTGACCGAGCCCAAACGGGGCCAGCTAAAGAATCCAAAGAACATCAGCGTCTATGGCGGTTTGGGAGGCAATGCAAGCATATCGCAGTCAGCAAGCAACACCGTAAAGGGGAGGAAACACAAGGTGATAGAGGTCTTCCTGCAAAACAGGCTGCCGAAAGTGGGCGATAGGGACCGGATAAAGATAGAGGCATTCGGCCACAGGGCCAGGGGCACCGTTCTCAGGCTCCAGATAAACCACCATACGGTCATGGTAAGCCGCAACAGGCTTATCGCGCACTACACTCTCATCCCAACGCAGGGCGGTCCCGAGACCATAACGGCAACGAACCTCACCAGGGGGAACAGGGCTTCGGTAACCCTCAATGCGGATGCATACAAGCATGCCGGTTAACGCTGTCACAAGACGGAATGCCAAGGTTTAAATAATATCAGCGCGATTAATAGTAGGGGAACTCAGTAGTGTCCGCTTAACGGTCGATAACATGGCAGAAGAAATCGAGAGCAGCAGGTCGGAGGGTGCAATGCCTGAGAATGTGGTGCTCATCGGAAAGAAGCCGCCAATGAACTACGTGCTCGCAGTGGTCACGCAGTTCAACAACGGCGTCAAGTCCGTGAAGATACGCGCCAGGGGAAACGCCATCTCAAGGGCTGTCGACGTCGCCGAGATCGCAAGGCACAGGTTCGTCCAGGACCTAGGCAATCCGAGCAGCGAGAGGATAAACATCGGCTCGGAGGAGATAACGAACGAGGACGGGACCAAGTCAAAGGTAAGCTCCATAAGCATAATACTCAGCAAGAGCGCAGGCGCAAAGGTCGCGGACGTTCCGCAGGACAGCGTTGTCCTGATAGGAAAGAAGCCGCCGATGAACTACGTGCTTGCCGTAGTCACGCAGATAAACGGTGGCAAGGATTCCGTGATGATAAAGGCAAGGGGAAACGCCATCTCAAGGGCCGTTGATGTTGCCGAGATCGCAAGGCACAGGTTCGTCCAGGACCTAGGCAATCCGAGCAGCGAGAGGATAAACATCGGCTCCGAGGAAATCACGAACGAGGACGGCACAAAATCAAAGGTCAGCTCGATAGAGATAACGCTCTCAAAGTAGCAACTCTTTTTCTGCGGTCTGTGTATCTGCATGCTTTATATATGAGGCAATGAGACCTTAGTGCGTGATGATATATGCAGGCCCAAAGAACTTTGCGACCAAGGACTTATGTCGAATTTGATAGAGGTGACATGGCTAATGCCACACTACCAATGGCTGCGGGCAGAGACATAGGTGCCGCACTAGGAATGCTGCCTTTCGGAACGACCTCCCTGAGGTTCTTCGAGAGGTTCGAGGTGCAACCTTCACTGGAGATTAATGGATCCAAACCCTTCCATCTGGTACAAGGCGAACTTATTGTCGGAGACTTGAAAGGTCAGCTGCTCGGTGATGTAAGGCAGCAGACATACGTTGAGTTCCGCATGCCAGGCGCCCGCACAAGGGAGATGGAGAGCGCTCCTGTGCCAGTTGAAGGCAGAAGCCTAGCATCCATACTTGAGATGATGCCGCCCAGTGCGGTTGGGTTCAGGCTCTTCGACAGATTCGAGACGGGGCACGGCAGCGGCAGGGCAATGAGCGCAAGGATCAACGAAACAGGCATATTCTATCCCGGCGGCAGGATAATGGACATCGAGGATGTGCGCCGCGAGGAACCAGAAGCAACGGCTCTTATCGCCAAGATGGAGGACGGTGACATTCCTATGATGGTAGAGGCGCGCCAGGTCGGCACGGCCAGGCCTGCAAGGCACACTTTTTATGGGCGGGATTTCGTATTCTCCGAGGAAAGGCTCAGGGAGCTTCGTCCTGCTTTGCGTCTGCTCTAAATATGGCGGAGCGGAAACTAACCTTTAAAGCCCTTTATACTGCATGATAATAAGGGGTTTCCTTGGACACTTCATACAGGGACTACTACGTTTCGGAACTCGGCCCGGAGATGGACGGGAAGGAGGTGCGCATCGCCGGCTGGGTCCACGAGGTACGCAACATCGGCAAGATAGTGTTCCTAATACTCCGCGACCACAGCGGCCTCGCGCAGGTAATCGCAAAGGAGGGCACCGCAAGCGAGAAGCTTATGAAGGAGATGAACCTGCCGAAGGAGAGCGTAATCGCGGTGCGCGGCAAGGTGAAGAAGAACTCAGAGAGCAAGTACAACGGGATAGAGATAGAGCCGTCGGAGCTGATGGTTCTCAATCCTCTCTCATCGCAGATACCATTCGAGGTCACTGGCAAGGTCCCCGCAGACATCGAAGTGAGGCTTGACAACAGGCACATAGACCTCCGCAGGCTCGAGACGACCTCCGTGTTCAATATCCAGTCAACGATACTGAACTCCTTCAGGAGCACCGCAATAAAAGCAGGGTTCAACGAGATACGCACCCCGTCCATAGTCGAGGCTGCAACCGAGGGCGGAGCCGACCTTTTCGGGATAAATTATTTCGAAAAGACTGCCTTCCTCGCGCAGTCGCCCCAGCTCTACAAGCAGCTTGCCGTCGTAGGGGGCATGGACCGAGTCTTCATGGTCGTTCCGGTCTTCAGGGCGGAGAAGCACAACACCGTCTACCATCTAAATGAGATAACGCAGATGGACATGGAGATGGGATTCGCGGATCACAACGATGCGATAGCGATGCTCAAGAAGGTCGTGAAGAACATACTTGCGGATGTATCGAAGAGGAACGCGGATGACCTCCGCAGGCTCGGCATCGAGCTGAAGAAGGGCAAGATCATAGAGATAACGTACAAGAAGGCGGTATCGAAGCTCAATTCGAACGGCATAAAGATAGAGTTCGGGCAGGATTTCAACCGCGAGCACGAGGAGATGCTCTGCGGCCTCCTTGGGGAGATGGTCGTAGTCAAGGAGTATCCATCGAGCATAAGGGCCTTCTACAGCATGCCAAACCAAAAGGACAAGGAGATATGCAACAGCTTTGACATGCTCTACAAAGGCCTGGAGATCTCGAGTGGTGCGCAGCGTATACACCTCCCCGATGTCCTCATTCAATCGATCACTGCGCGCGGCCTGGATCCGAGCAACTTCGATTTCTACATCAATGCCTTCAGGCAGGGCGCGCCGCCGCACGCCGGATGGAGCCTGGGCCTCGAGAGGCTCACGATGAAGATAACCGGCATGAGCAACATACGCGAGTGCTCGATGTTCCCAAGGGACAGGGTAAGGCTCAAGCCGTGATGCGATGCCCTTCAAAAAACTGGACCAGGAGCAGGCAACAAAGGCGATCGAGGCGCTGGAGAAGGAGTACAAGGACGCCCACTACTACCTCAACTTCAGGACGCCTGTCGATCTCGTGGCGGCTGCAATACTGTCGGCACAGACCCACGACGAGGTGGTTAACGCGGTCACTCCTGAGCTCTTCAAGAAGTACAAGACCGCAAAGGATTACGCCGGCGCTGACACCGAGGAGCTCATGGGATACGTAAAGCGCGTGACCTTTGCGGGCAACAAGGCCAGGAACATAATCAACACGTTTAAGATCATTGAGGAGAAGTACGGAGGCAAGGTGCCGAACAAGATGGAGCAGCTTGTCGAGCTTCCTGGCATAGGCAGGAAGACTGCCAACACGATACTGATAAACGCGTACGGGATAGTCGAGGGCATACCAGTGGACACCTGGGTGATAAAGCTGTCCGGGAGAATAGGGCTGTCGGCATCGAAGGACCCCGACGACATAGAGCAAGATCTCATGAAGACGGTAGACAGGAAGTACTGGAAGAACATCACCTACGTATTCAAGACGCACGGGAAGAAGGTATGCCAGTCGCAGATCCCTGTCTGCAGCATGTGCCTGATAAACAGGACATGCCCAAGGAACAACGTCGCGAAGAGCAAGTGAATTAATGGAATACATAACCGATTTGCATATGCATTCAAAGTATGCAGGCGCCTGCAGCGAGCACCTCAATCTCGAGAGCATCGGCGGCACTGCTGCCGAGAAGGGCATAAGGATCGTGGGCACCGGAGACTTCACTCACCCGCTCTGGTTCAGCGAGATAAAGGAGAAGCTCACGGAAGCGGAGGAGGGCAGCGGCCTGTTCAAGCTCGGCAACTCTCCCACAAGATTCATGCTCAGCTCCGAAGTATGCACGATCTTCGAGCACAAGGCCGCAGCAAGGAAGATACACCACGTCATACTCGCGCCTGGAATCGAGGTCGTCGAGCAGATAAATGCCTCGCTCTCGAAGTACGGGAGCCTGCAGAGCGATGGCCGTCCGATCCTTAACAAGATGACGCCAGCGCATCTCGTAGAGATAGTGATGGGCATAAGCAAGGATGCGTTTGTCTTCCCCGCGCATACCTGGACGCCATGGTACGGTGCCCTCGGCGCTTTTTCCGGCTTCAACTCCATCAAGGATGCTTACGAAGACCAAGCTAGGCACATACACGCGCTCGAGACCGGCCTGTCGAGCGATCCACCGATGAACTGGAGGATCTCGGAGCTTGACAAGTACACGCTGATCTCAGGCAGCGATGCCCATTCCCTTCCAAAGATGGGCAGGGAGGCCATAATCGTCGACATGGATGAGAGGCCTTCCTACGGCAAGGTCATAAGCTCGATAAAGGAGAAGAAGCTGAAGATGACCATCGAGTTCTATCCTGAGGAAGGAAAGTACCACTTCGACGGCCACAGGAACTGCAACGTGTCGCTGAGCCCAGACGCAGCACGCAAGTACAACGGCAGGTGCCCTGTCTGCGGGAAGAGCCTGACCATCGGCGTTCTGCACAGGATCGAGGAACTTGCAGACCGTGAGGAGGGATTCGTTCCTAAAGGCTCGATACCGTACGTGCATGCTATACCGCTGCAGGAGGTGATAGCCTACGTGACCGGCAAGGGCGAGGGCACGGCGTACGTGCACGACACATACGGCAAGCTGATGGCGGAATTCGGCAGCGAGTTCAACGTGCTCCTGAAGAGCGATCCTGAATCGATCGGCAATGTCGACAAGGAGCTGGGCAGGGCCATATCGAACGTACGCGAGGAGAAGGTGAGCATAACGCCGGGCTATGACGGCGTGTTCGGCATCATCGACATATTCAACAGGGTAAAGAAGGAGAAGAAACAGGGAAGGCAGAGCGTCATGAAGGACTTCCCAAGCGGAGCCTCGCAGTAAAGCCGAAATCACTGTATAAGCCTTTTAAATGCTTCTTGCGCAAGTGTAGTAATATGCTAAAGAATTACATGGCATTAGCCATCATGCTGGTCATGCTATCGGGCATAAGCAGCGCCTACGTCTCAAGCATACATGCGCCTGCCGTGCTCCTAAATGAGGACAAGGGCACCCTTACAATAATAAAGCTGAATCTTACTCCCGGCAACGGAACAGTGACGGTGAACAACGGCACTGGCGTTGCGCAGTCAACGATACAGTCCGCAGCCATAGCCGCTGCATACGCATCGAACTACACCGGGGTAAATGACCTGCGGTACAATTTCAACTACAACATCAATTCGAACTCCTCAAACGTATCCGGGCCCAGCGCCGGCCTTGCGATGACGCTTCTTGCGATATCGGCGATACAGCACAGGCCGCTGCCCACCAATTTCACCGTCACCGGTACGATAAATCCGAACGGTACTGTCGGCGAGATCGGCGGCGTGTACGACAAGGTGGGCGCCGCAAACGCATCCAGGCTGGACTTTGCGATAGTGCCATGGGCTCCGAACGACAGCCTGGAATACCTGCTCTACTACATCTCTCAGCAGCACTATGACATGCCGCTCGTCATGGCGAGGAACGTCTCGCAGGCGCTCAGGTATGTCTACGGGCAGTCGGCAGTGAAACCCCTCCAGTACAACATCTCGCAGGACCTTCATGCAAACCTTCTCCAGAATGCCAGCGCAACATGCAACGCCTGCGACAACGGGACATTCTCGCTCCTTGCAAATTACACGTTCAACACCACCAAGTCGGAGATAGACCTGATAAACGGCAGCCGCTACGGCAACGTTAAGCTGCAGATGCTGAGCCAGCTCCGCCAGTACGAGGCGATAGCAAGGAAGGGATACCTGTACGTCGGCGCAGACTACGCCTTCCTGGAGTACCAGGAGGCATTCATCTTCGCCAATGCGGACAACTTCAACACCGCGAACGCCACAACCGTCCTTGATGGCGCGACGTCGTTCTGCAGATCGGTGATTCCGCCGCAGCTGACAAGCACCAATTACGAATACATAGTCGGAGGCGAGCTAAGGCAGTCGTGGGCGAACATCACGATAGCAAACGCACACACTGTGCTCAACGATTCCCAGTCAACTGACGAGATAATAACCGCCCTGTACACCGTCGCCCCGGCATACGGATGGTGCCAGGGCGCGCACGTCATGTACTCGATAGCGGGGCTTATCGGCGGAACCCCGATAGCGTTTTCGAATTCCCTCAAGGCCCGGGCATCTAATGCGTATCAGAACTCTTCCGCATTGCCTCCAGACCTGTACACTGAGGCCGTGATGGGCAATTACCGCCTCAACGATTATGCCGCCACGATATACGCGAGCGCTTATTCCAGCGCATTCGGCACACCTGCGCCCGCGATCTCATCAAGCAGGAGCGGCGCAGCTGCCGTAGGCAGCATGGTAAGGAACGCATCGGCAAACTCCCTCGGCGTATGGTCGCAGCAGTTTGCTGACGAGGCCCAGTTCTACATGAACGAGGCGAACCTGTCATCCAATTCCACTTACAAGAAAGGACTCCTGCTCAATGCCTACACCACCGCCGTCCTCTCCGAATACATCTCGTCCGCGAACAGGCTTCTCATGTCGAACCTGGATTATAATGTGACGACGATAACGCCGGTCAATGCTAGCCTGCAGGCGCAGGTGAACCAGCTTTCGCAGTCGCTCAATTCATCACAGGAAGACGTCGCGAAGCTCTCAGCGGAGGTCTTCAACGAGCAAATACTGATACTGGCAATCATCGTGATACTCATCATAGTCGTCATGATGCAGCTGCGAATCCTCAAGAGGCAGCAGCAACAGTTCCAGAGGCGCCCGGCAAGGAGGCAAAGCCGATGACCGAGTTCGACCCGTTCTGCTCAAGGGAAGCCTTCGGAAAGACCGTATTCTTCGAATCGAGGCACTTCATGGCCCTGTACGATATCAACCCGGTCGTAAGGGGCCACATCCTTCTGGTTCCGAGGAGGCACGTTACGGATCCGCTCCAGCTTACTGCAGAGGAATCCGATGACTCGAGAAAGGCAATGCGGAGAGTGGTCCCTCGAATACTCGATATATACGATGCAAGCGAGGGCTCATACAACATGACCATGCAGGTAGGCCCTTACTCGGGAAGGTCGATATCACACATACACATGCACATAATACCGCGGAACAGGTCGGACCCGTATCACGGCAAGGGCCTCGGCATATACAAGGACATAGAGAGGAATGTGCCGCGCTTCGGCTGGGATGAGGTAAGCAGGGAGATAAAGATGCTCAGGAAGGAATTCAAATATGGGGCAGGGCGGCAGACACAAGAATAGCGAGTATGGCGATGCCCATACCGAGCAGCGAGACGTTCCTGAGCCTTGAGTGCTCCTTTGCGGTGTGCTTTTCCTTCATGTAGGCGCAAGCGGCGTAGGCGAGCATAAAGTCCGATACCGCTATTATGATCCCGTATGCCGGGTTAAGCATGAATGGCGGCGTATAAATGAAAAGGTACGCGCTCATCAGTATGGCGATCAGGTAGAGAGCGGCCGCGACTGCTGCCGCGTTCCTGACGCCTATCTTCTGCGGCAGGCTGGCAACGCCGCGCTCCCTGTCGCCCTTGTAGTCCCTTATGGTCCCGTGTATCTCGCGCGCCAGTCCGCTGAAGAAGACCATGACTGACACGAGCATCGCTGCGTTGCCTACGTACTGCGATACCACGTAGCTCCCGTAGATGAACGGTATCACCATCGTAAAGGCTATGTATACGTTCCCCAGCAGCAGGATCTCCTTAAGCTTCCAGCTGTAGGCTATCGAAAGTATTGCGAATACCAGCGCGATCAGGAGCGCGTTCGCCCCCAGCGGTATGCTTGCGCCTATGCCTATCGTCATCGCCGCATCCGCCACGAAGAGCGCTCCTATGGGCGATATGGTGCCCCTGACCAGCGGCCTGTGGATCTTGCCGTTCTTCCTGTCGACCTCTATGTCGAAGTAGTCGTTTATCGCGAACGAGCCCATGCTTATGAACACTGGCGTGATCAGGCTGAGTACCAGCACAGGCAGCTGCGGAAGGCCTCCAGCGAGGAACTCGGCCGCAATGACCGCAAAGACGAGCATCGCGCTGTGCTCTATCCTTGTCAGTTTGAGTATCTCGATGACCTTACCCATGGGTGAATCTGGTTAGGAGAGCTTTATATCCTTATTCGTAGAGATATCTACGCAGTGGATGGTTTTCAATCGCACAACGTGGAGGTGTGCCTATGAAAGACAAAAGCATTGGAATAGTCGGACTAGGGAAGATGGGAGGGAACATAGCGCTGAGGCTTATAAGCAAGGGATACAGCGTATCCGCGTTCAACAGGTCAAAGGAGCCCCTCGACGAGGTCGCAAGGAAGGGCGCGAAGCCGTTCTCGTCCCTTGAGGAACTTGTCAATTCACTTGATAAGCCGAGGATTGTGTGGCTCATGCTTCCTGCAGGAGAGGTCACGCTGTCCCATGCAAGGGAGCTCCTTAAGCTCTGCAGCAGCGGCGACATCGTGATAGACGGATCGAACTCGTTGTACAGCGAGGCGAAGACGCTTCACGGGGAACTCAAGGCCAAGGGCGTAGACTTCCTCGATGCCGGATGCAGCGGCGGCCCAGGCGGCGCCCTCAACGGCATGTCGATAATGGTCGGCGGAGACAAGGACGTCTTCGCAAGGATGGAGTATCTGTTCAAGGACCTCGGCGTTGAGAATGGCTACCTGTACGTCGGAGCTGCCGGCTCCGGGCACTTCACGAAGATGGTGCACAATGCGATAGAGTACGGGATGATGCAGGCAATCGGGGAAGGCCTGGAGCTCATAGAGCGCGGCCCTTACAAGGGCATAGATGCGGCTGGCCTCTGCAACCTCTGGAACAACGGCTCGGTAATACGCGGCTACCTGATAGAGCTCGCCGGGAGGGCCATGCTAAAGGATCCGCACCTCTCGAACACCGCGCCTTACGTCGAGGATACCGGAGAGGGAAGGTGGGCCGTCCAGACGGCGATAGAGTACGACGTCCCATTCAATGTCATAACGAGCTCGCTCTACGAGCGCTTCAGCTCGAGATCAGCTTACAGGTTCAACCACAGGGTCCTGGCGGCGCTGAGGCATGAATTCGGGGGGCATTCGACAAAGCCGGCGGAGAAGTGATCCAATGACTTACAATCTCGGCGTGGTAGGCGTAGGCCACTGGTTCGAGCGCCTCTACGCGGGCATGGTAAAGACCAATGACATACGCCTACTGAAGGTGGCAAGCGCAAGCGGCATAGAGAAGAAGCGCGACCAGATCTCGCGCCTCGGCGTCCCCGAGGAGAACTACTACAAGATCGATGGTTTCGACATAAACGACGGCTTCTTCGACGGCATCGATGCAGTCCAGATCTCCGACCCTGTCGAATTCCACGCGAGCCAGACGCTCCAGGCGCTCTCCAGGGGCGTCGCTACAATAACGGAGAAGTCGTGGGCTGCAAACAGGGCCGACTTCGACAAGGTCGTGAAGTACATAACCGCCAATGGCCTTGAAGAGAAGAGCTACCTGCACCTCCATTACCTCCACAAGCTTCTGACCATAGAGCTCCCAGAACTGCTGACCAAGTTCACCGGCGAGCACGGCAGGATAGTCGGGACATCGGCCACCTTCTTCGAGGTAGAGAACCTCGGGGAGCAGACAAAGAGGAAATGGCTCTTCTCGATGAACAACGGCGGCCTCTTCATGGACTGGATCCATCCCTTCGAGGTATATTTCAGGGGCGCTGGCGCAGCAAGGATGGACCTCTCCGACATAACGAACTACATGGTCAACGACAAGTACAGCACTGTCAATCCCACAGGGGTTTACGCCCATTCGGGGCTCGAAGGCGAGTTCTTCAAGAAGCGCGTGCACGCAAAGATAAGGATAGCGAAGGGCGTCGGCGTCGGGCAGCAGAAGGAGGCGATGGCATTCGTCTTCGAATCGGGCCACCGCCTCGGCCTGAACTTCATCCACTCCGAGATAGAGTTCACGTCGGACATACGCGGAACATGGGAGCTTTACGATGCAGACGGCCTCCTTGTAGATTCCGGCGCGCCGAAAGGCCCGACCTCATCCGACATACTCGTCAATGACATCGTGTGCCTCTGCAAGGGGAAGAACCTGGGCCTCACCGTGCAAGATGTTGCATTCCTGTTCAAGCCGCAATGGCAGTACCAGGATTCGGTAAGCAAAAGCGGAGAACTCGTCAAGGACAGGAACGAGGTCGAGGGCTTCATCAGCGATGGGCTTGCCAACAAGGTGTAGAAATCTGCCAATCATGCACAGCAGGTATTTATAGTTTGCAGTGGAATAATATGGAATATGCCAAATAATCCGGCCAGAGGTTACGGCGACATAAGCGAACCTCCGGAGAAAGTGGTGTACGTCAACTCCGCAGAGGACAGCGAATACTCGTACGACCCTCCCGACCCTGTGACCACCGGCGGGGGCATCAATGCGCAGAACACTTCCGATCCCGCGGACCCTCCGGCAAAGAAGTCGGGCGGCGGCAAATGGCTTATGCTGATGCTGGTCATACTGATAATCGCTGCAGCCTTATACGTCTTCTACTTCCATGTGAACATAAAGGTGTGATGAATTGCCGCAGTACGGGCTTGAGATAGACGAGCGCGAAGCGAAGGAGATAGCAGGAGCTGGCGCGAAGGTCTTCGTCTTCTGGAACAGCCAGCACGACCTCGAATACGTCGAGCAGGTTCTCGGCGCCAGGCCCGGCAATGTCGAAGGCATGGACATAGAGGCGGCAAGGCGCATAGTCATGGGGGGCGAGGCTGCCAGCGAGGTAAGGAAGATCGGCAGCCGTTTCGATGGCGCCGTGATAGTCTGTCCCCATGGCAACACGTCAAGGAGGTTCGCAGAGGCGCTCTCCGCGGCCGGGATCAAGTCGTACAGCCTAAGGCGCGGACTCGAGGGCCTGAGGGGCAGGGCCTGAGAATGGGTTTTAAAAACCTTCCTTGCGCTATCTATTGTGGGTATAGGTATGGCAAAAGGGAATAAACCTAATCACGTAGCGTTCACATTCGAGTTCGTCGGGGCATTCATGTTCCTTGTTATACTGATCGGTGTGGTTGCATCTGGCGCGAGCTACGGCAGCGTCATCGGGCAGCTGGCGCAGTCGTCCAACTCGTTCTGGCTGCCTATAGTCTACGGCGTCGCAGTGGCGGGCACGATCTCGCTCTTCTGCATAAGCTTCACCAACCTGACAAGGGAGAATCCGGCGTTCAAGTACGCTCCCTACATAGCGGTCGCGAACGGGTCCGCATGGGCCGTCCTTGCGGCAGGTAACACCTTCCTAAGCGCGCTGGCGCTGATATCGTTCGGACTTTCGCTCGCGGGCGCACTGATAGGCCTGAGCGAGGTTGCAAACTGAAAAGGAACAGCCCGAAGGAGTAGAACCCTAAGATAAGAGGACTAGCCCTGCTTCTGTGCCGGCTTATCCGCCCCTTCTCGCATTCCTCAGGGCCATTCTTAATTCGCGCGCGCTGTTTACTGCATTGTTCAGCTTGTATGTTATTGCCATTCCCGCTAATGTCAAAGCGTCAGCTGTTGCCGAAAAGATGTTGAACGTCTGGAACTGGTCATGCCCTACGCCCTTCACGTTAAGGTATGCTGCGCATATGCCTGCGATGCCTGTGCCTAGCATTGCAGCTCCCCTTCCCCTCCTCAGGCTCCTTATGCTTCTTTCCAGTTCTGTCTGGTTTACCGCGGAAACATTAACTTCCTGCCTTTGTACGACCCTCAAATTTGCTGTATTCATTTTACCACAGTATACAAAGTGACTTTAGTTATATTTAAGGCTTTGCATATATCTCCGTCATCAATCCAAGCATATGGCCATCCGTAAGTACCAGCAATGCTGGCTTCAGAGCTCCTTCTCGAGTATCTCGTTCGCCACGGCCAGGTCGGGGTTTATTATCTGCTGGTTGCTGCCCTTCGCTATGTCCTGGAAGTACCCCTCCATGTCCTTGTCCCTAACTATGACGCGTATCCTTGTCTTAGGGCCCGAAAGGCTCCTTGCGGCAAGGAAGACGTACATTGCTAGCGTCTTGTCCTGCAGGTCTATCACGACGCTCTCTGCGAAGCCGATGCCGTACCTCTTTATCGCCTCCTTTGACGTGAGGTTCGTGACGTGTATCGGGTAGTTGAGCTCGCGCAGCTCCTCGAAGCGCTCCCTGCTGTTTGTCAGCACCACGAACCTCCTCTTCTTCGCGGCCAGCTGGCTGGCGAGATACATGTTGACGTTGTCTATGCCGAAAAGCACCACATGTCCCCTCAGCTTCCTCGCATCCGAATCTGATATGCCTCCCGTCAGCTTGTTTATCCTTCCCTCCATCACATCGGTCGTTACCATCGTTAGTGCACCTATAAATATGCTTATGCCCGAAAGCTCGAGAACAATCGTGAATGCCTTTGCAGTTCCGCTGACCGGTATTATGTCGCCGTAGCTGTTGGTCGAGAGCGTCGATATCGTGTAGTATATTGAGTTGAGCAGGTCAAGATGGCTCACGTTGAAGCCGCCGTACAGGCTCAGTGCGTAGCTGACTATGCTGCCCACGGCGATTATGATTGCGGCTACCGATGAATATAGCAGGAGCCTCTCCAGCAGTCCCATGAGATGGTATTGTCAGATAAATTATTTAAGCCCTTTAGGAGGTCCTCACTCCGAAGGGATCCTTGGCAGCAACGCCGAAGATTTGTCTAGCGATATGGCCGCAGGGTTGCGCGCAGCTCCATTCTCCCTCTTCTCCGTGTACATTTCGGCATCAGCCTCTTTTACCATCCTTTTCGCCAATCTCAGTGGATTGGAGCCGCCGACGACCCTGCCGTCATCGCCTCTCCTTGTAAGGGTGGTTATGCCTGCAGAGAACTCCACATAGATCATGACGCTGTTCACCTGGATTGGGGCCTGTGCCAGTGCCTGCCTTGCGCTTTTGACGAAAGCCTCTGCGCCCTTTGCGTCGGCTCCGGAAAGTATCACCACGAACTCATCCCCACCGATCCGTGCAACTGTGTCAGTGGGCCTGGATGTGGCCTGAAGGACCGCTGCCACGTGCTTGAGCATCTCGTCCCCAGCGTCGTGCCCGAGGTCCGGATGGTCATTCACCGCTTTGAGTCCATTGAGGTCCAATAGCACGAACGATAGCGGCCTTTGATCGCCTCTGCTGCGCCTGCTTATCTCGAGCCTCGCGTGGTCGTACATGTAGCGCCTGTTGCCAACGCCGGTGAGCTCGTCTATGTAGGCAACGCTCTCCAGATGCCTTATCCTGCCATCCTTTGACCTGCTGTCGCGTTCGAGCCTGCTTATCTTTATCTCCCTGTCCGCCAGCTCGCCCTCAAGCTCAGCTATGCGCTGGTCCTTTGCATTATCCCTTCTTGCAAGCCCTTTCAAGCCGGTGGCTTCTGCGCCATTCCGCTGGCCATTTACTTCAGTAGTAGATGCAGCCTTACCTGCCCGCCTAACCGCCATAAAATTATGTCCTCTATCAATTGAATAAATACGTCGCAAGTAGTATATATAGCTTTAGGCGACGACAGCGTCGGCTGTCGTAAGGCTTATATATCAAGAGCAACATTATCTGATAGGCAATCAGTACGGTTTAGATTTATCAATTCTTACTGTGGGGCGGTTATCCATATGGTCGAAGGAAGGCAATCACGCAAGGTAGTAAGGCTGGCAGACGGCCTAGAGGAGCGAGCGCTTGCCGCTGCCGAACGGAGCGAGCACATGAATGCAGCGTATCTTCTTTTCGGCGCGGCGCAGAGGGTGGAGCACGAGGGCAACAGAAGGATCGCAGGGACGCTATACCTAGATGCCGCAAGATTGTCCCTGATGGAAGAGGATATCGAGGCAACAACGGCATGCCTCCAACTCGCGCATGAAAACAATCCTGACCTGGCCGATGCCGTAAAGGAGCTTATCCGCGATGCGCAGGCCATTGCGAAAGGCGTCGACATTTATAAGGCGCATAGGACTGCGATTCTTGGCACCGAAGCCTTCAGGGGAGACTCGCATGAGGAGGAGACACCGATGGGCGATGTGATTGGATTCGAGGCCGAGAAGGAGCGCAGGCGCAAAGGCGGCGCCAGGATAGGGCCATAGAGCTCGCCGTTAGCATACTGCCAAGCACAGACTGCCCCAATGGCGTCGCAGGTTCTTTGCAAGGGGAAGCAATAAATACGACAAGATTCTAATCCTCCTTTGGTCGTCATGGGCATAATTCAGAAGATCAGGGGGCCAAGGCCTGATCCAAATCCTGAG
This sequence comes from Microcaldota archaeon, assembly GCA_028866835.1. Classification (GTDB taxonomy): domain Archaea; phylum Micrarchaeota; class Micrarchaeia; order Micrarchaeales; family CABMGC01; genus JAGWHJ01. The sequence goes on from JAGWHJ010000012.1 coordinate 24,328, forward strand.
GAAACACAGGCCAAACATGAGGATAGGCTGAGAAGATATACCGACGCGCTTCATGAAGGGCGCCTTTACAAAGCCAGGTTCATCGGCCGCAGGCTAAGCCCAAAGGACAGGCTAGGCCCTCTCAGCGATGCGCTGGAGCACTGGAGAGCAACTGAGTACGAATACGGACCCAACAAATATCCTTTCGCCAAGTGCATAGCAACTGCTTATTTTGTGCCTGTCGATGACAGGGTGTACCGCTCGCAGAGCCTTGCGAAACTGGTAAGGCGGACACAGGGGAGAATGGAGCGGGAGGAGGCAAAGGAGGAATTCGCGCAGACGTTGCGAGACATACACGGATGGTCCGGGGACATAAGGCAGTGGGACTGGTAACGCAGCTAATTCTGAACTCCGGCAAAGCAATATATATCATGCAATCGGAGAGAGCTAAGTGATTGTATGCCACCTAGGAAGAAGGTACGGGCCGCAAAGGCTGCAGTGAAAGAGCCTGTTGGCGACGAGCCGATAAGGCTGAGCGACATCTTCATAAGGGACGGGACCGATTACTTCAGGGCAATGGCCTTGCATGATGACGGCAAGGAACTCAGCCTGATGTCAATGCAGACAAAGGAGAGCCTGAGGATCCCTGCCACCGAGCTGCAGAAAGCATTGCGGGACGGCTCCGGCTGGGAAAGGATGCGCTAATGTAGCAGCAGCTAGGGGCAAAAGACATCAATGGATATGGCTGAGACGGAATTGTCGCGAGAGCCAGAAGCTGCTTAACGCTTAAGCCTTTGCCTCTGCTTCTTGCGGCGATGAGATCTCATGCAGCGGCGCGAATCTCGCTATCCTGCGGAACGGGAGCCTCTCCTTCAATGGGGCCTGCTCTCCTTCCTTCTCTGCGGCTCCTCTTTTAGCATCAATTAAGGGTCTTACTCCTGGGATCTCTTCTGCTATATGTGCGGCCTGCTGCTTAAGTCGGGCGGTTCTCCTCTGGGTCTCCATTTAATCACAAATCTCATTTGTAACAGGGCTTTAAAAGGCTTTGGCCATGGTTCGGAAAAGCCACTATTCAGGCGCCTCATAGCCTTTAAATATCAGGGATGCCGCAATTAAATCAGAAAACAAGCTCCCTAAACTGCACGCCGCACACAGTAATCCCTTGCATTCGTTGACGCCGGTGGGCATTTGCTTTGTGCAAAAGTGACAAGACCATAACAAGCAGGCAAAGGTGTTCATTATGAGATTAAGGAGAAACGGGACGGAGAGGGCAATCTACAAAGAGATCATGAGGGAAACCTATGAATTCGGCCAGGCAAGGACCTTCGCTCCTGACGAGAAAGAGCATTTTGACAACGCAGTAAGAAGAGCTATCAAGAGAACATGGCTTTATGCTAGGATTGACCATATAAATGACACCATATTTAGGCGGTCCTCGTCAGGAACAGCCCATACATTTCTGCATGAACTTGGGGACAGAGGCATTCTGAACCCTCCACTGGAACACGATACAAAAATCGTTGGCGGGGATCACGAAGTGGTAAGGCAGGTCCTGGTAGGGATAATATGCAAAGAGATCAAAAGAGCCAATCTGCGGGGCGCAGACTACTTGCTGCATTACCTAAAAATCGAGCACACCGAGCCAAGGGTGGAAGATGCTGCTCTAGAATTGATAAAAGCAAGATTGGCGGATGGCGATGTGGCTTCGGCCAAGGAAATACTGAGACATATTAAAGTCTCGAAGGGCAGGCTCGGCGAATTGCTAGTCGAATTGGGCCCTGAGCTTAACAAGAGGAAGAAATTTTACGATCCCGTGAAGATTGGCGAGATGCTCGGCATATCTAGGGAGCACATGCAGCAGGTTGCTGATAGCTACTATGCAAGCCTTCGCAGGAACGGCAACAAGGTCGGCGCTGCCGTTGTGGGCCGCGAGGCAGATGAGGATGAAAGCGAACTGGGCCCGCTGCAGCTCGATGCATACCGCAGCCTGCTCCGGCAGGGCAACTACCCTGATGCCGCTACATTTGCGGAGCAGGAACTAAGGGACAAGGAGCTCTCCAGCGTTGCAGCGACGCTTGCTAGAAGGATAAAATAGGTGACAAACATATGAAGAGAGCCCTCACAATAAGATCGCCCCATGATTTTGTCCGCATAGCCCTTGAAGCCGAGGATGCTGCAGACAGAAAGGCTGCCCTCATAGGCGTCTCCAATATAACGGTGCTTGCCGGCATAGCAAGAAACGGCGAACAAAATCCATCCGTAAGGATCACCGCGATAAGGAAGCTGAACGATAAGGCCGTTCTACATGCGATAATACGTGATGCCCATGACTATCCCTCTGTAAGGACGGAAGCGGTAAACAGGCTTGCATGGATAGAGTTCCCCGATTACATGCCCGTCATCATGGAGATACTAAATGGTTCAGTCGACATAAGGTTCCTCCGCAGGCTTTCGGGCAATGGATTTAGCGTTGAAATCATGAAGGCTGCAGAGGCAAGGCTGAGCGATGCGCTAAAGGCCGCGCAGGCAGAATACAAAAAAGCCCAAGTTGCCCATGAAGAGGTCCCAGCGGCCAATGCAGCTGAAATCGGATCCTAGTTTTCATAGCATTTAAATATGACAAAATTCATCAGAAAAGCGATGTAAATGGCCAGACTTATGCAGCGTGCCGCCAACGGCCCAAGGCTGCTCCTTGCACATACCGAAAGGGAGGACATTGCCCACAGGATGGTTAGCGAGTACTACAGGGCGTTGGACACCTCGGCGTCGATAAGGGACAACGTCTCCAGGCTGCTGAGGTCCGAGCTCTGCCCCGATGACGAGAAATTCAAGTACATGCTCGAGGTCGTGGTCGAACAGGCCCAGAACCATGCGGTCCTGATGCTCGAGTTCGCGGACAGGTACATGGATGTGCCTAAAAGGCAGGACGAGCATGTCGAGACAGCGAAGAAGCTCATCAAGGTGCGCGGTATGGCAATAACATACCAGGATCTTCTTGACGAAAGCTCCTTCTATGGCGGCGTCAATTCGAAGCTCGAGCGCATTCTGGGCGGCGAGTTCGGTCACGAGGGCATGGAGTTCAAGAGGCTTCATCCTGTCGCCAACAGGATCATGTGCATTGGAGTCGGCGGCATGGCCGTTGCGATGTCCTACCTCGGATACAGGCAGGGAACTGTCAGCGGTCCTTACGAGACTGCCGTTGACCTTGGCATCGCGGGATTCATCTACACGAAACTGCTCTATATCCCCTACACCAACCTCAGAACTGAGCGCGCTGCCGATGCCTTCAGGGAGGCTATGCAGGAGAGGTTCGGGGAGAGGCAGATAGAGGAGATCGCGAAGGCCGGAAGGGACCGCGCCAGGCACGTATAGTGGCTACCATGAGCAGGAGAATTTTCGACATCGATAGGAAAAGGAAGGTCGCTGTCGAGGGCGTGAGGGTGGATTCTGTCGACCTCGTCGATGCGGCGCAGGAGGCTCTCAGGCGCAACGGAAGGGAGGATTCAAACAGGCTCGATATGCTTGTGATAGTCAGGGCAGGCGCTGCGGAGAATGGCGGCGTGCTTTACAGCTTCGGCGGAGTGCAGCTTTCGAACGGGGGATACAGTTTCCATATCGACACGGGCGGAGAGAGCGGCAGGCATTTCTTTGCGCGCTCGGGTCCCGACGGAGTGACGCTTAACGTCGGCGAAAGGGTTTCATTTGCACCACATAACGGCCAAGGCAGCTACGAGACCTCCGAGATAACCGAGATCTTCAGGCTGACGGGCGCAATGCACGGCGGGCAAGACATGACGGTCAGGGCGCTTATGGCGAAAGCCCACCGCCGATTCTCGAGGACACGCACGGTAACGACGTTGATGGCGGAACTTGGGAGCCAGAGCGCCAATGATGACCCCCGGCTTGTTAGTCCCAACGGGACCACACATTCCTCTTTAAATGATATGCCTGCCGTCGGACTTGGGCCTTGGCAGCACAACCTTTATAGACCAGGCCATCCAGAGTAATTTTGGGTAGTTCAATGGGAATCCTCAGGGCACGCGAAACCAGACGGCTGGCACAAGCCAGGGATATCGATGCCGCTTTCAATGCAGAATATGCCTCGCAGAGAGCCCGAGCAGTTGGGAAAATCAAAAACCAGTCCGTGCTCGGCGCACTGGCCTTGGGCGCCGATAATCCAACACGGGCAAGGGTGGCTGCCGTTGAAAGGCTTAAGGGATCGGGCATGCTTATGTCGATAGCGCAGGATTACAGCGAGAACTCAGAAGTCAGGGCTGCGGCTATAAGGAGGATGGGCGGGAGGATAACTGTCAGAGGAAGGGTCCTGGCCAGCCTGGCTGGGGATACCAGAAACCCGACAAATGTAAGGCTTGCTGCTCTCGAGGGCATACGAGACCCAGGATTTCTGAGAGGGGTAAGTGAGCGCGAATCCGATCCGTTGATAAAGGGCGCTGCGGCAGCAAGGTTGGATTTCCTCAGGGAACTGAATGACATAGCCCGTACGCAGGCCCTATACCTTTAAATATTAGGAAATTAGATTGCTCTTGTGTGAGAAAATGTCATCAACAATGCTGGCCAGGAGGCGCGCAGCGAGGAATTTCGGAGTCCAGATGAATAACGTTACCGCAGTCCTGCATGAGGCAAGTTCATATTTACGAGAGGGAAAGTTAGAGCCGGCTGAGACAAGCCTGGCCATAGCGGAAAGGCGCCTTGAACCTTCGTCAGCTTCTGATGCCTTGGTGAAGATGGGCAGGGGCGCAGCTAGGTCCGTAGGCGGGATGTATGCTGACAACAGCGCCCTTGCGAGAAGCCTGAGGACGCAGGTCGACGGCGAAAGGACGAGACAGTCGATAGTTACGATGACCGGCGGAAGGTCGATAATGACCGGCGGAAGGGCGGAGCAGTAGCCATTGCCAGATGTTGGTGCGGATGGAGGGGAACCTGAAGATGCGTTCGGTAAAGGGCAGGATGGCCCTGGAGGAGGCTTCAAGGCTGAAACTGGACGGGGATCTCGCATGGGCAGATGAGATTCTCTCGCAGATGCGAAAGGGCGACATTGATTATGCTTTCGAGATATCGACAAGGTCGCTAGCAAGAAGGGATATGAAGATTGAAGGGAATTCTGGGGACACGCCACTTGGCAGGGAGATAGAATCCGACCTAAGGGCGCTGCTGGAGCATGGGTCCCAATGAGATATATTGGTTTGGTGTGGTACCGATGCCCGTACTGGTATTAGGGGATGGAAATCCTGCATTTTCAAGGTCAAGGGCAGCTCGCGCTGCCGTTGTTGCAGAAGAGAACGGCATGGAATTGATGTTGCTGTTAGGAACCAGGAGGCAGCAAGGCGCCATGAAGTCATTGCTCAGGGATAGACCCGTGCAGGGTAACGGGTTTCTGGCGATTGCAGCAGAGGCTTCCTCGACCACCATAGGGAATGCAAGGACTGCTGCATCTGCAGTAGGCTACTTGAGGTCGGCGCGTCTGATAGTAGTCACGCATCAGTTCCATGAATCGCCTGTTCCAGGCATCAACAGGGTGTCAAGGATATTCTCTGCGCAGTTTCCAGAGAGCAAGATAGAGCTGGAGCTGCTGCCAGGTTCGTATCCCATGCACAGGCTTCTTCATGCTGCCGTCGGCGCTGAGGATCCACTGGTGCTTGCAATGCGCAACGGCAGGGCAAGGATATCAGAAGCCGCTCTTAAATTGACCGGCAATGCCAAGACCACGTGAAGACGCCTTTCCAGTCGGTTCTTGAATATTCCTAGCCATTCTAAATATATCTTAGAACATCTGCCGTCATACTGCGTTATAATGTTTTATATATGAGAAAAGGCGAGATTAAACTATGGCGGCCAGCACCTTAACTAGGAGGGTTAGAGAACGATTCACTGACAGAGAGACTGGAGAATCGCTGAGGACGGATATCGCAGAGGCGTTGAAATCCATAAGAAGGGACTACTCCCTCAAGCATGCGAAGGCAGAGTTCTACAAGGAGGTGCGGTACAGGGCAAATGTGCTCGATGCGGTGTCCCTCGCGATGGACGCGTGCGCAGAGCAGACCCATGAGGACAGGGCAAGGCTTTTCAGGATGGCCCTTTTGCTGATGAAGCAGGCGGACGAGGAGCTGCTCAATGGCAATGGCAAGCTCGAGACGAAGACCACCGAGCACAGGTTCATAATGGAAGTGTCCAGGATAATTGAAAGGGATTTCGAGAAAGAGGGCAGGAAAGTAATGGGGCAGGTGTTCAAGGATTCAAGGCGCCCCCTGACCACTGAAGAGGAAGCCCAGATACGGGCGTTCGTGCAGGGGAAGGAGTCGTCGGATACAAGGGATTACGTGAACGATAAGATCAGGGAGAAGAGGGTAAAGAGCCTGAGGCACACTATGTTCTCTGCACTCACCGGAGTGGCCTCTGTAGCGTCTTTCGCGGTAAGCTTCTTCGATGCAGGGATTGCGGAGCCGCTAAGGTCGGTCTCTGCTGTCATGGCCCTTCCTGCAGCGCATCAGGGCTATATAGCCCGCATGGAGTATGCAAAGCTCAAGGCAGCTGTCGTTTTCATGGAGGAGAGGTTCGGCATAAGGAAGCCTGAACTTAAAGCTCCTGAAAAGCAGGCAGCATAAAATATCCTGAAAAGTCTAAAATAATCTTGGTTATGATACTTATGTTATCTGCAACAGAGCGAAACAGAAGGATACAGAAATGCGAAGGCACTATGCAATCCAACTGCATCGGCACAGCAATGTATCTTGTAGGCATGCAGCCCGAGGACAGATACGTTGGCGACGACAGGAGAAGGGTATTCGAGGACATACTAAAATCGCTGCAGAGAATAGACGAACCAAGAAAGGGCTGCCTCGTCTCCTGGCAGAGGGAGGACCATGACGGCACTGTCGACGTGATACACGTGGCGGTTGTAACTTCTGCACAACCGCTTTTAGTAATGCACAGGGCAGGGGCTTACGAGCCGTTCTACAAAGGTATAGACATTTCCGTGCCTGATGGAGTATACTGGGATTATGGCAGGGTATGCTACATCCCTGACACAAGCATTGCAATACCGGAGGAGCTTCATTACCCCGAGATTCAAAAGCAATACAACGACCTGCTTAGGGAGGCTGTGGAGGCATTTAGTCAAATAGCAGCAAGGCAGATGATCGAGCTGCTCAGGGAGAGCGGCGATTTGCCGCCCAAATTGATCGAATTGCTCAGGGAGAGCGGCGATCTTCCGCCCAAATAAGTCTAAAATTCTGCTAGAAATCCCAAGTTATTGTTAGATATAAACTGCTGTCTTATTTTATGGACTATCCATCGATAGTAAGACATATATATAAAAACAAACAATATTCTTCTACATTTCAGTGGGGCGTGTGTGATACAAAATGTCGATAAGATATTATCGGAGTGGCGGATTCGGTATACGAAAGAGATCACCAGTGGCATCTGCAACTGAGGAACCTGCTAAACCTTTAGTGGACAGCATAAGAAAATGCGCGCCTTCGATAGTAGCTAAGGCGGAAACTACCGAAGTTCCAATAAAGAGCGAGAAAGAGTTGCGTGCCGACCTGAAGGCTGCAAAGAAGGAACTTAGAAGAGCCAAGAGCCAACATGATTCCACGGCAGTTCAGCAAGCAAACCAGGAGATTATTGCTATAAGAAAGAGAATTGAAATGGCTAAGGAAGTGGCGAAGCTCCGCGCTGTGAGGGAACAGCAGCAGGAAATCAGGGAACGACAGGAAGCCGAAAAGATCAGAGTAAGAGAGGCAGCTGAACAAGATGAAGCAAGAAGGCGTGGGATAGGCGTAGATGATATTAGGTTGGAAAAGAGGCTGAAAGAAGTAAGGGAGACCCTTTATGCTGCTAGTAGGGAACTTGGCATAGCTGAGCGATCAAATGACGAAGAGGGAATAGTAAATGCACGGGCCACTATAATTAAAATGCAAGGTATACTAAGGGCGCATGATCACGATATCAAGCGGATAGCCCGCGGAGTAATTAGCGATGCAGAACTAGAACGGAGAAGGGAAGCAAATAGTGTAATGGAATCTATAATGGAGTACAACGCCAGAAACGGGCAGGGGTCATCATCAACTTCAACAACGCCTGCGCCAACGCCGAAACCAGATCCGCCTGGCAGCTATCATCCATTCTACGGCCCAAACTACAACGCCGATGGCACAGCAAAGGGATATCCAACTGGTTCGATATAATTCTTGCCTTGATAATAATATTATATTAGTTATTCCAAGATAATGTTAGAAAACACAAAACGCCTCTTTATCTGCGATTAGGAAAGGGCCCAAGACCTTATATATGAAAAATAAGACCTTATGTTGGATATAATGGCAACACATCCGGCAAGAATGGTTACAAGGGTATCGGATCTCTCGCAACTGAGCGAGGCGGAGATGCAGGAAACCAGGGCCTTCATAATTGCAGGACGCCATTACAATGGAAGGGACGCGGATTTCAGGATTGGGGTACTGGATGCAATAAGGGGTAGCGTAAGACGCTTCGACATATTTGAGGAGATACCTAAGGAACGCAGAAACGCTGAGCTACTTGCCACATTGAAAATCCGAAGCAAGAGGAAGGTTTCGGAATTGGCGGGATCATTTGCAATGGCTCCAAGAGAATTCCTCGGACCGATGCTGCTCGAATACAAGAGGCTTGCGGAAAGGCACGGGAGCAGGGTCTATCCAATAGGGAACAGCATAAGGACGGCTGATAGGGAGATCAGGGAAGAATTTGCGGCTATCGTGACGGAGATCAGGCGCGCCTCTTCAGAAGGCTCTGCGCTTGAGGATTTTGAGTCAAAAATTCCTTCACGAGTTGAATTTCTGCTTGCTGTCGGGCGCCTTGCGGATCTGGACAACCCCATATTCACGAGAAACATAAACGAGGTTTCGGTTACGCTCAACATACCGTTTGTGGTCAGCGTGGGCTCAAACCATGCTGAATATATAGCAGCGAACCTTGAAGGAGGGGGAAATGTTGTAATCGTGATGCATGAGGTCATGCGCGCCCTCTCCGATCTCCTGCAGCAGAGCGTTGCGATAGCGAGGAGGGGAGGGCCCGAAAATGCCGATGAGATTCTGGTGCTGGCAAAGAATGAGGCGAGCGAGATAATATTCATGAACGACAACATAGGCATGGATTACATGCGATCCCTCATGAATGCCAGAACCCTTCTAGGAGTAGAAGCCCTTGCCAATGAGATGCGCGCCATCTCCAGGTCCGATGATAATCCTGATATAGATGTAGAGCGGTTCTACAGGGCTGTCAAGTACTAGGATAATCTTAGCAAGTCCAATATATTCTGGGCCATTCCTGATTATCTCTTTATCTGCGTTTTAAGGGCACATTGCATAGGGCACACAATTCATCAAAAGGAAAATAATGCCTCAAGGAAGGGTCTATTGCATGCAATATTTTAACGTCGTTGAATTG
>JAGWHJ010000013.1 GCA_028866835.1 Microcaldota archaeon
TGCAATTAGGCTATTACACAGAGTTTACGCTCCAGTATCCATCTTTTTAGATGGAATTATCGACAATCCAACTAAAAGGGATTATCGAAATGAGCTTATGTTAGTATTAAGGGCAGAATAAACCATTTTAATATTTTATAACAAATTCTTAGCTGGTTAATATCCCTTCCTAATAAGCTAAACTGCTTTTTGTCGCGGTAAAAATTAAAGGTTGCTCCGACCGGGATTTGGACCCGGGTCTCGGCCTTGAGAGGACCGCGTCCTTGACCGGACTAGACGATCGGAGCAAAAGAAGTACTATGATAATCTATAGCAAATTATTATATTCGTACGGTCCTAATTCTTAATCATGCTGCTCTCGGAAAAATACTCCCCAAAGGACATCGACGGCCTGCTTGTAAGGAATGACGTTAAGGCTAAGCTCAGGGAGTTTGAGGATGCAATCAACAAGGGGCACAGGGTCAAGCCGCTTCTGATATACGGCCCCTCCGGCACGGGAAAGAGCGCAGCCATACACGCGATGGCGAGTTCGAACGGATACCGTCTCATAGAGTTCAACGCGAGCGACTACCGCGATTCCGAGACGCTCCGTAAAAGGATCGTTCCATCAACGAGCAGCAGGAGCCTGTTCAACGAGAAGATACTGATCTTCTTCGATGAGATCGACGAGATGTCATCGAAGTATGATTCAGGCGCGGACAAGGTAATACTGTCCATGATAAAGGGCTCGAGGCAGCCGATAGTGCTCATCGCCAACGATTACTGGAGCAAGAAGATAGCATTCCTAAGGAACCAGACCGACAAACTCGAGTTCAAGAGGATACCGCTGCCTGACATGTTCAAGTTCCTGTCAGCGATAGCGGCCAACGAAGGGAGCAAGCTTGAGCAGACCACTATAAAGGAGATAGCATCGAGGAGCAACGGCGACATACGCGGAGCGCTCAACGACCTTGATGCGATAATGCATTCGGGCCCGGAGCTCATGGAGTACATAGGGCTCAGGAACCGCAAGGTGGAGGTCTTCAAGGTGCTGGACAAGATATTCACTTCTAATAGCTTCGACCTTGCAAGAGGCGCGACGATAAACATTGACATAGAGCTCGACATGCTCATGAACTGGATAGACCAGAACATACCGGCAAAGTACCTCTCGAAGAAGGGCATCATGGATTCGTACGAGCAGCTCTCAAGGGCGAGCATGTTCCTCGAGAAGGCGAGCCGCGACAACTATTACGGCTACCTCAGGTACAGCAGCGTGATAATGTCGTCGGGCATCTCGATATCGAGCGACGGCATGGTGAGCACCATGGCGGTTTACACCTTCCCTTCAAAGATAACCTACCTCAGCAGGACGAAGAAGAACCGGGACATGCTGGGAACCGCGGCGCACACGCTGTCGCCTCTGGTGCACACGAGCAGGAAGCAGATAATAAACGCGTACCTGCCGCTGCTGAAGCGCATAGTCGCATACTACAAGGCGGGCATGCCCGCCGACGAGGTCATGGACATGGTATCCCGTTCCTCAAACATCGAGAAGGAGGACCTTGAGGAGCTGCTAAACTACTACAGCCTTGCCTGACCAATTACAGGGTCATCTCGAGGGCCACGACAGGCTCCTCTATCCCAAAGTTGCTGAGCACTTCAGGATGGATCTCGCCGAAGAATCCTACCACTTTCTTTCCGTCCAGCATCTGTGCGCATCTTCCATCTATGAAGCTCTTGTGGTCGTACGGCGCGAGCTTGTACCCGAGGCCCAGGAGCGCGTCCATCTCCTCGAACACCGCCTTCATCTCGTTGAAGTTCGCCCTGGAATCCGCAGAAACAAGGCCGATGTGGGCAACCTCTATCGGCTTGGATCCGTGCATGTAGAAAACGTTGTCAAGCTCGAAGAGGTTCTGCGGCATCTTGTCGTGCACCGAAGCCGCAAGGTTGTTCATGAGCGATGGCAGGAGCCATGTCCTCATCATCGTTATCGAAGTGGTCTTGGGGTTCTTTATCTGCACGCGTATCGTCGGCTTCAGGCGCATGCCCGTGAAGTTTATCTTCTCATTCGTTAAATAGGAATTCATTGCCTCGCTGAAGTTCAGGCCTATCATCATCTGGCTGATCTTGTCCGCGGCGAGCGTAGTGTCGGCCTGCCGACCCTGCTCAACGGAGTAGACCTCCGTCGGCTGTATGTAGTCGTAGCCATAGGCTATGCCGAGGTCCTCGATGACGTCCTGCTCGTTCATTATGTCTATCCTGTAGGTGGGTAGCGTGAACCTTATGTTGCTGCCGAGCAGGGCCGCCTCGTAGCCCATCTTGTTGGCAAGCGATATGACGTTGTTGAATCCCAGCGCGACGCCAAGCTGGCTGCCAGCCTTCTGGAGCGGCATCTTGATGAACTTCTTCTCCATCATTGGAGTGAGTATTGGCTTCCTCTTGAAATAAGCTATCTCGACCCGCTTCACGTCGCAACCAAGATCCATGAATGTTGCTGCGAACATCTCCGCAGTCCTGCCTACGGTGTATTCGGATGTGCCGGTAACGTCAACGAAGATATCCTTCGTCTCCTTGTCTATCTTGGTCCTCTCTGAATTGATTATCGGTATAAGCGCTATCGTGCCCTTCATGTCCATGAGGGCGGGGTAACCCTGGCTGCCGTTGTCTATTATATGTCCATATTCAACGCCCTGGTCTAGCTCCTTCAGAACCTTCTCGAAGGGGTACTCCTTCTGCTGGTTCAGCGGCGTGAAACTGTCATTGGGATACAGGTCGTAATAGAGGGGCGGGGTTATCGCGTTCAGGTTGTGCATTCCTATGGCAATCTTGTTCCTTCGTCTCCCATAGGTGTCGCAGAACTTCTCAGAGAAGTTCATGAGGTTCGCCACAGCCTCGTTGTCCAGCTCAGCGCCAAGCGCGACGAGCCCGGCGACGTAAGGCCTGACGGCCCTTATCTTGCTGCCGACGTTTATCCTCAGCACCGGCTTCATGTCCTCTATGTTGTAGTTGAACTTGTTGCCCTTGTGCATGAAGTTCTTCAGGGACCTTGCGAAGCCTACCGCATCAAGGAGGTCGGGCCTGTTTGGGGTTATGTTCAGCTGTATGGATTCCTTCTCGAACTTCTCGACCTCGAAGCCCATCTTCGATACCTGCAGCTCAAGCGTCTTGTCGTCTACCTTTATCCCGAGAACCCTGTTCAGGTAGTCCCTGTCGAACGTTGTTACTGGCATATCATCACGAAAGCTTCCTATCCCTCAGCCATCCTATGCCGCTGCCGTAGAGCTCCGTCACGCTCTTCAGGCTCCTGTCCTTTATCAGGAGTATCCTCTCGAGCCCGGCTCCCCAGGCAAGCACGCGTATGTCCTTCCTCGGTATGCCGGTTATCTCCTCCCTGAGCAACCCGGCTCCGCCCATCTCTATCCACTCCTTGGTGTTCTCGGAGTAGGCATAGAACTCGCAGCCGGGCTCCACGAACGGGAAGTACGAAGGCTTGAACTTCACCTTTATCCCGAAGCTGCCGTACAGCTTCGTTATGACGCCGAAAAGGTTCGAGAGCGTGAGGTCCTTGCCTATTATTATGCCGTCGGTCATGTTCAGGTCAGCGAGATGCCTGTAGTCAAGGTTCTCGTTCCTGAAGACGCGCCCTAGGGAGAACCTTTTGATTGGCAGGGAATAAGCAGAGGTGTGCTGGACTATGTCGCTTATCGCGGTGTACACGTATCTGGCGGATACGCTTGTCGTGTGCGTCCTCAGCACGGCCTTCTTGGCCTCGGCAAGGCTCCAGTTCTGGTGCCACCATGTCTCCTGCGCCTTCTTGACAGAACTGAGGTACGGTGCGGCGTCGAGCTGCAGCGTCTCGGGATTGCTTAGATAGAACGTGTCCTGCATCTCCCTGGCGGGATGCCCCTGCGGCATGAAGAGGGAATCGAAGACCCAGAACGACGATTCTATCGCTGGCCCCGATATCTCACGGAAGCCCATGCTGGTATAGGCAAGGCGCATCTGGGACATTATCTGCCTCAGGGGGTGCCTCTTGGCCGCAGCCTTCCTGCCTATCGGCACACTGACGTCATAGGGCTTGAAGGCCCTGCCCTTCCATTTGCCCGTTTTTATTATCTGCTTGTCGAGCGATTCCAACTGGTCCGCCCCGGCCCTTGCTGACGACGAAGCCTTTATGCCTGCATCGGTTATTGAAATATCAACGATTCCCTTCCTCATGCTCACTGTGATGAGCTTCCTTGCAAGAAGCTCGCGCATCAGGTTCTCATTCATGCCCTGCGACTTCTCGCTACCTGTCGCGAGGCCGCTCAGGACACCGCTCTCTGGGATTCCTTTCTGCAGAGCCGACTTGCCGTCTGCGGTAAGCATCACCTTGCCGTCCTTGATCTCGATGAAGCCCTTCCTTTTTGCCCAAGATAGGCCTATCTGGTTGCCCTCGCCCTTGAGGCTTTGGACGGGAACGCTCCCGGCCTTGTCAACTGCTCTCATTAGGTTCTCTTCAGGAAGCCCGTTCTCCGCGTATCCCCTCCCCTCATCGGTCAGCTCCATGCGCTTGTTTGTCTCTACCTTGAATTCGACGAAACCATTGGTCTTGAGATTCTCGAGGGCCCACATGATGCCGTCCCTACCCACCTTTGTCGCCTCTGACAGCGCATCGATGTCCAGGCCTCCGCTGCCCTTGCGCAATGCCTCCAATACCGCAGTTTCGTATTTATGCAACCTGAACACCACAGTTATCTGAACAGCTTGACGTATGCGTAAAGCGCTATGACCACTATCAATATGACCAATCCTATGTAGATTAGGGAGCCGTAGGAGTCATAGACCTGCGTGAAGTATGTGCCTACCTCCTGTGTCGGGGATTCCTGTATTATGTACGAGAAGGCGAAGTTCGAGAGCGGTTCGCCGGCGTACCACGAGAATGTGGTGGCATTGGTGTAGTTGCCAAGGAAGTTCTGCGAAGGATAATCTGGCAGTGGATAGACATTGACGACCTCGGATCCCTTCGGAAGTAGTATGTTCAACCGCGCATATGATGGCAGCACCTGCCCGCTGGCGGCATGCTCGAAGTTGAAAGCCTGGTTGTTGAAGGTGTACTCGAACCTCCTCGGCGCTATGTTCTGCACGCTGATGACATTGTAGGCTATGTAGCTGAACGTCATGAAGGCATAGCCGCCCTTGGGGTTGGTGTCGACCAAAGGCCCTGGAAGCAGGGTGAAATTCGAGATAGTCGCCTTGTATATGTGCTGCTGGAGAAGGGTTATCCCGAGCGCGTTCTCCCAGCCTGCAACGCTTAGGTTTATCGCGCCCCTGTCCTGCAGGTACTGGCTTTCGGAGGAATTGCTCACGAATATCTCGAGGGTCTCGACCACGTGGGCGCTCGTGGAGGTGTTAAAGAGCACAGTGGTGTTCAGGTATGTCGCGTTAAAATAGGCATGCGCCTGTTGCGATAAAAGCAGCATTATCATAATAGCGGCAAGAGCGCCATTGATGCGCATCAATAAGTACCCTTTTATATTACCAGTAAATAAGTATTGCTATTGTAATTTAAACCTTTCTAAGCAAATATATCGTGTAAAATGTCTTATCAGACTTGGAAGTCTAAATTAGGTCATATCCTATGAAGATGGAGCTTGAGAACAAATTAATAGCAGTAATACGAGTGCGCGGCACAATAGGCGTCAGGCACGACATCAGCGAGACGCTGCGCAGGCTTAACCTAGGAAAGCCCAACAACTTCACTCTTGTATTCGGCACAAAGTCAAACCTCGGCATGATCAAGCAATGCTCGGATTTCATCGCATATGGCGCCATAAGCCAGGAGAGGCTTGAGAAGATCCTCACCAGGAAGGGCATAAAGTTTGGCTCTGACGACGTGCAGGGGCTCATAAGCGGCAAGAAGAGGGCCAGGGACATGATGGAGCTTCCCATAAGGCTTCATCCTCCTAGGAGGGGCTACGGGAGCATCAAGTCGCCATTCTCCAAGGGCGGCGCGCTGGGCTACCACGGAGAGGAAATCAACGATCTCATAAGGCGAATGTCATAAAATAGGCGTTTATCATGGTAATAAGGATAAAGAAAAGGTCAAGGAAGTACCTCGGGAGCAGGAGCTGGGGCGCGGGCAACATAAAGAACGCCAGGGGCTCAGGCGACCGCGGAGGCGTAGGCCGCGCTGGGAAGAAGCACAAGTTCACGCGCATAGTCAAGTACGAGAAGGGCAGGATAAAGAAGCACGGGTTCACGCCATGGAGGCAGGTCAGGCTCGAGGAGATAAACCTCGACGGCATCTCGAGGATGGCGCACGCCTCGAAGGAGGACAAGCCGACGATAGAGCTCAAGGGCTACAAGGTGCTCGGGGGCAGCGAACTGGCAAAGCCGTGCGTCGTGAAGGCAGCCGGATTTTCGAAGAAGGCGATGGAGAAGATAAAGGCCGCTGGAGGCGAGGCAATAACCATTTAACCGGGAATGTTACTGTCATGAAAACACCGCGTTCCTACAGAACGAAAGTGTTTTAAATTATCAGGTATATAAGAAAACGACTATTCTTGAAGTATAAAGGGCGATTAGACTGGAGAATGAGAAAGTGCCAGGCAACGACGGAAAGGAGGCACAAAAGGCAGCTGCTGTTCCTACGGAGGAAAAGAAGCCTGACAAGCCGCTTGACAAGAAGGCAATGGAGATAGAGCGCCTGAAGAAGGAGATCAATGCAGAGAGGAAGAAGCGCGCTTCCATAATATACAAGATAAAGGGCAATGCCGACAGGCTTGCCTACAAGATGTCCGAGAAGTCCGCCATAGCCCAGCTCGCGCAGATAAGCCACGTTCGCACCAAGGACATAGGTTTTCTCAAGAGGAGGAAGGAGCAGCTCGAGTTCCGCATAAGCACCGAGGCCTTCAGCCTTGAGGCAGAGAAGGACCTGATAAGGAAGAAGTCCCAGGTCCAGAAGGAGCTCGACGAGGCCCTTGCCAGCTACAAGCTCAAGAAGAAGTCGGAGTACCTCGAGAAGGACATCGCGCAGCTGACCAAGGAGATAGAGGAGCTTAACAACGGCATAAAGGAGAGCGACAAGAAGCTCGATGTCCTTTATTCCGATCTCAGGAGGATCATTGGCGAGGACAACAGGAAGGCCAGGCAGGAGAAGAAGCAGAGGGAGCCGACGAAGGCCGTCGAGATAAGCCTCGCCGATATTGCGATAATAAAGGACAAGAAGGAGGAGAAGGGCCAGAACCTGGACGATGCGGTGGTAAACTGAAACTTACATTCTATGGCGCGGCGAGGGAGGTCGGCAGGAGCTGCATAATGCTCGAGGGCAACAGCACGAAGATACTTCTCGATGCCGGCGTAAAGCTCGGCAAGCAGGTCGAGTACCCCCTCATACCCGACCGCGACCTCGAGAGCGTCGACGCGGTGGTGGTATCCCATGCGCACCTCGACCATTCCGGCTATCTCGCGCACATCTATTCGACAGGATACAGCGGCTTCACCTACACCACGAAGCCCACGTTCGAGCTCACGAACGTCCTCATTAGCGATTACATAGGCATCTCAAATCCCACGAACATAACGAAAGACGGCGTGCTCAGGATGCAGAGGCACCACAAGCTAGTGGAGTTCCACGAGCAGTTCCACATCAAGGGGCTGAGCCTCAGGCTCATACCAGCGGGCCACATACTCGGAAGCGCGATGATAGAGGTCTATGACGGAAAGAACAGGCTGCTCTACACTGGCGACGTGAACCTCAGGACTACGAAGATACTTGACGCAGCGCCGAGCGAGAACCTCAAGGTCGACACGCTGATAACAGAGAGCACGTATGCCGGCGACAAGGACGAGTTCCAGTCGGAGAAGAAGACGCTCGACCAGATGATAGCGAGCATAAACGACACTATAACAAGGGGAGGCAAGGTCATGATACCCAGCTTCGCCGTGGGCAGGGCGCAGGAGGTCCTCCTCATGCTGGACGACTACATGAAATCGGGCAGGCTGCAGAAGGTGCCCATATACATGGACGGGATGATAGGCAAGTCGATGAAGATACACAGGCACAACGTCGTGTACTGCAGGGACGAGCTCCAGAAGCGCATACTGATGAACGACGACGACCCCTTCAAGAGCGTCAACTTCACAGAGGTCAAGACCAAGCAGGAGAGGGCGAAGGTCATCGATAACAGCGAATCGAGCATAATCGTCTCTACGAGCGGCATGCTCAGCGGCGGCCCGATACTCAAGTACATAGACGCGCTCGCAGGGGACGACAAGAACAAGCTTCTCATGGTCGGCTACCAGGCCGAGGGCACACTGGGCAGGGAGATACTGAGCGGCAGCAAGCGCGTAAGGATAGGCAGGAGGGAGGTTGACCTTATGATGGACGTCCAGCTTCATCACCTGTCGGCGCACGCGGACAGGCGCCAGCTAATGCAGTTCATAAGCAAGCTCCATGAGCTGAAGAACATATGCATAGTCCACGGAGAGGCGAACAAGGGCACAGAATTCTACAACGCGCTGAAGAAGGACTACAAGGCGTATCTTCCAGAGCTCAAGGAAGAGGTAACAATATAATCAGTGCAGCACGACGAAGCCCCTCAGCACCGAGAGCTTCTCTGGCAGATTCATGTCCTTGGGGTCGAACTTCTCTATGTGCATGACAACGGGGCCGTTCTTTATGTTGGTGCGTATCTCCTTCTCGAACGATTCGATGGCGTCCAGAGGGGCGTCGGCATAGATCTCGACGCTGCCATCCTCAAGGTTCCTCACGTATCCGTTTACCATGTACTTTTCAGCGGCGCGCTTTACAAGCGCCCTGTATCCGACCCCCTGCACGAACCCGTGCACCTTCATCAGGATGCGCATGCCGATCATCCGCTGTACTTCCTCTCCAGCTGCCCGAGCTTCCTAACATTCCTCCTGTCGAACTCGCTCCTGCCGTACCTCTCTGATAGCCAGGCGTCGATTATCTCCTTTGCAAGCGCCTGCGAAGTGAGCCTGAGGCTCATCACCAGCACGTTCGCATGGTTCCATCTCCTCGCGCCGCGCGCCTCCTCAGCGTCCACGCAAAGTGCGGCCCTCACCCCAGTAACCTTGTTTGCCGCGATGGAGGAACCCGTGCCTGTCCAGCAGAAGAGCACGCCCTCATCTGCGGAAGTGCCCGCGACTGCCTCCGCAAGCTCACGGCTTGAATCGACCCACTCGACCCCCTTCTTCCTCAGCGCCCCCATCGCAGCGACCTTGTGCCCTCGTTTCCTGAGATACGACAGCACAAACCTCGTAACATCATTTGCCTCATCAGAAGCGACCGCTATCCTCATTTTACGACCCAACATATTGGTTATTTAATATATTAAAGGGAAGTGTTTTCTGAATGGACAGCCCGAAGATAATACTGGCATCAAATTCGGAGAGGCGTGCCGGCATACTCCGGCAATTGGGCATAAAGTTCGAAATAATGCCGAGCGGCGTGGACGAGGCTAGCGTGCAAAGGTCAAGTCCAAGGGCGTATGTAAGGAAACTTGCGACGCTCAAGGCGGCCGCCGTGTCAAAGGCCGTAAGCGAGGGCATCGTTATAGGCGTCGACACCGTTGCATATATTGATGGCAGGATACTCGGAAAGCCCAGGGACAATGCCGATGCGGCTGCAATGCTAGCCCTCCTGGACGGCAAAGTGCACTCCATCTTCAGCGGCGTATGCGTGGTGAACAGGCACTCGGGCAAGAAAATTGCCCAGGTGGCAGCTACAAAAGTAAAGTTCAGGAAGCTGGGAAAGGAGACGATAGAATGGTACGTGGGCACAGGCGAGCCGATGGGCAAGGCGGGAGGCTATGCGATACAGGGCGCAGGAGCAAGGCTCGTGGAATGGGTGCACGGCGATTACTACAACGTGGTCGGGCTGCCCGTATTCAAGCTGCTTAGCATCCTTGACGAGATGGGAATCAAGTATTAGTCTTTGGCAGAATTACCTCCTCCTGGCCTCGAACATCTCCGGCTTGTCGTTGATCGTAGGCCAGACCATTATCCTCTCAAGGGGCAATGCCGCGATCGCATCCAGTGGCACGGGCCTGAAACCTATGACATCAGCGCTCATGTTTATCATCCTTGCCCTGCCGTTTACGAATGGGAAATGGGAGAGGTTGTGCTTGTGCCCGTATATGATCCAGACGCCTTCCCCAAGGTCCGCCGGCGCGTGTGCCGGATCATGAACCATATAGAATTCCCTTCCTCCTACCTTGACCGTATGGAACCCCTTTGCGCCTTCAGGTGCATCCTTGTCCTTGTTGCCTTCGATAAAGATTATGTTGCCGTTGAGTCGCTCCAGCCAGTATGCCGATCCCCTGCTCGCCTGCCCCGCTACCAGATCTCCGCCGAAGCATACCGTGTCCTCCTCCCTCACTGCCGCGTTCCATCTGCCAAGCATCGCGCGGTTCATTTCAGCTACGCTGCCGAACGGCCTCCTATAGCGGTGTATCCTGCTCTCATGGTCGAAGTGCGTATCGCTTATGACGAGCACCCTGGGCGGGTCATCCCTTCGTATCCTGCCTTTCAGTAGCTTTAGGACCTCTTGATCAACGGCACCGTTATGCACGGATAGGCCGCCGTTCTCTCTGCTTCTTAATCTGGCCGCATTACTGGTCATCTAATCAACATGAATTAATCCTAATATTTAAACCAAGCTATTGTGGGCAAAATCAAGACAAACTTTTGTTAAAATGGAAACTGATAAATCATTCCGCACCATGTTCAAGGAACTGCTTTATGGCAGGCTCCTCAAAGTCGCAGGTCAGCCATTCATCGTGGATCACGCCGCCGTGCTTCTTGTAGAAGCTTATCGCGTTTTCGTTCCAGTTGAGAACCTGAAGCCGCACCCTATTGCAGTGCTCCTTCTCCGCAACCTCGAACACCGCCTTTATCAGCATGCTTCCTACCCTCCTGCGCCTGAAATCGGGCTTTATGTAGAGATCCTCGATGTAGATGCTTCTCCCCACCCATGTCGAGTAGGAGAAGAAGTACAGTGCAAATCCGACAATCTTACCGTCACTCTCTGCCACGAAAGAGCGGAATAGCCCGCTGTCCTGCTTCATCCGGTCTACCGAATTCCTTACCGTGTCTGGGGGTGCCTTCGAAAAAGCCGCAAGCTCCCTTATCAGGCCGAGTATCTCCGGAAAATCCATCTCACCCCCTTTCCTGATTGTCAGTGCCATGTAAATGCCTCTTTTCTTCACGAGAACGGAATGCGATCGCCGGGATTTGAACCCGGGTTTTTGGCTTGGAAGGCCAAAGTCCTACCAGGCTAGACTACAATCGCTTGATGCTGCAATCTGATTGAGCTTTTAGCATTTTATATCTTGCTATTCTCGAACCGTAATCCAGCGGAATCTTTTTAAGATTCTCATGCAAGGATAGTTGCATGGGAAGGGGCACAAATACCATAATCGCCATAGCGGTCATGTTCGTCGTTATCATACTGATGGCCCTCTTCTTCGGCCTGTTCGCGCCGATAACCGGCGGCCCAGGAAATCCCAACATCTTCAACAGCCTTACGCTTAATAGCACAAGCAGCGTGCCCAACAACCAGGCTACGACCACGGCGCAAAGCACCGCGCAAACGCAGCTTAACTATTCCTACCTTGTCAACTACACGTTGGAGCTGATAAACCAGGACCGTGCCGCATTCGGCGCAGCCCCGGTATCGCTCTCGCAGGAACCCTCGGGCCAGCAGCACGCCGGCAGCATGCTGCAGTACAACTACTTCAGCCACTGGGACATCTACGGCATGAAGCCCTACATGAGATACACCGCACTCGGCGGCACCGAATCCGTAGATGAGAACATCGCCACCCTCTCAAGCAGGGAATGCAGCTATATCGGCCATGCAATCGCCGGGCAGTCCGCGTGCACCGGGGCGCTGAACGTCACAAAGTCCATCTCGAACATGGAGTACAGCATGATGTACAACGATTCGGCATGCTGCAACAACGGCCACAGGGAGAACATACTGGACCCGAACCACAACCAGGTAAGAATAGGCATCGCTTACAACAGCAGCACTATATATCTCGTCGAGGACTTCATAGACAGCTATGTGAGCTGGTTCCAGAAGTCCCCGGGCTATTCGAACGGCGAGGTCACGCTCGCAGGGCGGATCACGCCCGGGAAGCCCATATCCACGATACTGGTGGCGTACGATCCGCCTGTTTCAAACATGAGCAGGTCTACCCTTGACGGAACCGGCCCTTACGGCTACGGCACGAACATCGCTGGAGTGGCAAAGGGCCGCCTAGAGTACTATCCGGACCTGCAGACGATATACGCCGACAGCTACCAGGTGAATGGCAACCAGTTCTACATCTCGTTCAACATCAGCAGCCTTGTCTCGCAGTACGGCGCAGGGGAGTACACGATGGGGCTGTGGCTCAACGGCTCGTCCTCGAGCGGCGGCGGTTCATTCGTTGCCGCAACCTACACAGTTTTCATAAACTCGGACAAGCAGCAGTACCAACCGCAGGGCATATAAACTAGTCAATCGAATAGATAACCTAACTCGCTGGTATTCTAAATGCAGTTCAAAAAGGTACTTGGTTTCTGGGATCTCTTCTGGCTCGGCGTCGGAGGGATGGTGGGCGTGGCCATACTGAGCTTTCCTGCCATCACCTACCAGCAGGCGGGAGGGGCTAGCATAATCTCATGGGTTCTGGCAGGCGTCTTTTCGCTGTTCATGGCGCTCGTGTACGCGGAGATGGTCACGGCATTCCCGCAGTCCGGAGCGTTCGTAGTCTTCCCGTACGAGGCATTCGGCAGGGGCAGGCTCGCACGCTACCTCGCCTTCCTTGAGGGCATAGGCTACTACCTGGGAACGGTCTTCGGCATAGTCATATCTGCAATAACCCTCGGCAGCTACATAAGCCCTGCCTTCGCATCCGGCTGGGGCCTCATAGCTGTAGCGGAGGTATCCGTGCTTATCGCAGGCATCATCAACATAATGGGCACCAAGATAACCAGCCGCGCCAACCTTGCCATGAGCATGGTCTTCATGGTCCTCTTTGCTGCCATAATCGTCCTCGGACTTGCAAGGGGCAACACCTCGAGCCTGCATCCCTTCCTCTCAGGGCAGGGCTTCCCTGGACTGGTGTACGCAATACCAATAGCAATACTAGCGTACGGCTCCTGGACCGCGCTTGTCGCGATACCTGAAGAGACACGTGACATAAAGAAGCTGCCCAAGGCGATATTCTATTCCATCGTCATAGTCACTGTCTTTTACGCCCTGATAGTGCTTGCGACCTTCATGAATCAGAGCGCGAGCCAGCTCAACGTGCCATATTTCTATACGCCTGTCCTCGCATTCGTGCAGGGCCTCAACAGCGGCCCTCTTACCTATGCGTTCGAGTTCGCGTCCATACTGGCCATATTCGCTGTGATGCTCGTCATGGTGCTTGCCAATGCGCGCACCGTCGTTGCCCTTTCGAAGCTCAATTTCCTCCCGGGCAGCCTCACCAAGATGTCCGGCAGGGCGATACCGATATACGCAACGATAATCTCGTTCGCAATACCAATGGTGCTCTCCGCATTCCCGACGCAGTATTATCAGTACGTAATAATAGGCGCGATAATAGGCACGGGCCTGCCCAGGATAATTGACCTTGCTGCGTATGTAAGGATAAGGAACAGGAGGGACTACAGGCCGACATTCAGGGTAAGGTACGGGCTGCTCGTTGCATTGATAGCCCTCATGGGCCTTGTCATATCGGAGCTGTCGCTCGGCATAAGCGACATAAGCTGGTCGATAGCCACCCTGTTTGTACTGACTGCCGCGTTTGCGATAATAGAGGCCTTTGCGAAGAACAGAAAGGCGAGCCCTTCATAGGCGTATTGCCAGCCTTACCCTTGAGCCGTCCCGCAGACCCAGCTTCTTCCTCAGGTTCTCCGATGATATTATCTCGGCCACGGCCTCGTGCTTAGACTTCACCGGCATCACCAGCGCGCAGTCGATGCCCATCAGATTGGTGCGGTAGCAGAGGACGTCCCCGAACGTGCTCTTGCCGCTCTTGAAGCCTTTTATGACCGTGGCGGAGCGCCCGTTCTTGAGCTCAAGCATCTTGTCTGCATGGATTCCCAAAAGCCTTATGTTCAGCGTGCCGAAGTACGGGTCTATGCCGAGCTTCTTCCTGAACTGCCTCCTGTACTCCTCTATCCTCATGAAGTACTTCCCCTCTCCAAGCCCGCTGCTGACCTTCCCGTGAAGTGTCACAATCCTTTCAGTTTTCATAAGAATGCCCTCTTGAAGAAAATGCGACCGCCGGGATTTGAACCCGGGTTCTTGACTTGGCAAGCCAAAGTCCTACCAGGCTAGACTACGATCGCACATCTAAGGAACTCTGATAATAAGCCCCCTTTAAACATTTAAACCGGTTAGGTTAAAAAACCCATGCGCTCAAGTCGGCGCCGTCCATACCGAAATACGGGAAAAGAATTAATATCAGGTCGTGCGTAATTGCTAATGATAAAGAGGGTGTGGATATGGTTGATTACAAGTGCGGTTCTTGTGGAAAGAAGCTTACCGGAGGCCCTGCACTGTACTGCGACGGATGCGGGCAGTACTACTGCTACACGTGCGCGGTCCCGTCCGGAGACATGGTCTGGAGCTGCCCAGCATGCGCCATAACAGCGCAGCGCGTCCAGCTCGGATAGAAATAAGAACCTAGTGGGACAAAGATAAGGTACGTGGACGACTACGGGATGTGGTATTGTTTCTGGCATACTGCAAAGCTCAAGCTGTATAAGCCCTTCATCCGCTTCAGAAAGATATCGGCAAGCTACGGAAAGACAACATTCACGCTTGAGGTAGCTGATTCTGTCAGGAAAAGGCAACTTGGACTCTCCTTCAGGCAGCAGCTCCCCCCGAACGCGGGAATGCTGCTATCGTATCCCGCCTCTGAAAGGCACCTCATCTGGACGTTGAACATGCGCATGCCAACGGACATGCTCTGGCTCGACCAGGATGGAACCATAGTGTACATCATGGAGAATGTGCCAAGGTCGTATTCGTGGCGCGATTTCAAGATGTACCAGCCTTACCCTTCATCAATGTACGTCCTGGAGCTTGCAGCGGGTTCCGTGAAGGAGTACAGGATCAGGGAAGGCAACAGGTTCGTGCTGCAGAGCAGCGCAAACGCCCAGGCCAAGAAGGCCGAAGCCGCGAATGCGCCAACAAAGGCACCTGTGGGGACGCCTGCTCATAAACCGTCAAAACCGATTCCGCGAAGGCCACGTGCGGCGAATCCGAAAAAGGCAAAGAAGGCCGTAAAACCCGTCACGAAGAAGAGAGTCAAACGCCCTCGCAGGAGAAGGGAAGCCAGGACCAGGAAAGCCAGAAATACCAGACGCAGGGGCAGGGCTGCGAAGGGAAGGGCATGATGCCTGAGCTTCCCGGACTGGCCGCTATAAGGGCAAAGCAATCATATTTATAAATTGCAAGCGAGAAGATGAAGACTAGTTCAGGGAGCAATAGCGCAAAGGGGTATTCTGGGATGCCTGACAAGACAATAGCAAAACGGCTCAAAGGGAAATCCAGGCTTCAGGCTGCATTAGAGTACCTGACGACATATTCTTTTGCGATAATCATAATACTAGTCTTCCTTGGAATCATCGCGCTGCTCGCCCTTACGGGACATTCAAACGGCATATCAACAGAAACACCTTCGGCATGCTACATAACCGCGCAGCTGACGTGCAGCCAGTTCGTCGTTGCAAGTACCAGTACTGGCTCGGAGGCCATTCTCATCTTCGTGAACAACATGGGCCAAAACCTCTCTATGCCCGCCGGATCGTTCATCGTCAAGCCTGCAATAACCAACGCAACATATGTCGGCAGCTGCTATCCCTCCACGGCAACCCCGGGAACGCCGGTCACGTGCGTTGCCACAAGCAAATACAAGCCTCCATTGGGCTCGCAGCTCAACCTCGCGTTCCAGCTTTACTACAACAACTTCCACGTCACCGGCACTTCAACCACCTATGCCTCTCCAAATACAAGCGCTTACGGCGTGCTGCTCACCTCGAACGTCAGGGGCGGAGGCGTATCGATAAACGACTTCAGGTACGCAAACGGCTCCAACGTGATCTTCCTAAAAGGCGTTAACTACAATATAGCAGCCGACGCGCCGCCAGGTTACGGGTTCCTTGGCTGGATCCCCGGCGGCGGCGTTTCTATACCTGGAAGCGGACGCAATTCGACAGTGTCAAGCGCAAATGCCGCGGCAAACGGCACCATAGAAGCCGTGTTCGGCCTGCCGTCGACTTCCTCATCATCCTCATCAACTTCAAGCACGACTACCACATCTGGCTCGGCGGTATCGCTCACCCTCGAGAGCGCCAGCGATCCGCACGGTCAGTCCGACCTTGCAACAGGTACGACCTCGGTTTCGGGAGATACCGTGGTGGTAAAATACTGCGCAGGCACGACGTGCGTTCCGTCAACCACGCTATTTTCAGGGACAGGGACTGCGGCAGGCGATGTCGGCAGCTTGATTGCCGGCACGTACACGCTGGAGGCATGCGACACCAATAATGGGATGTGCTCGTCCACGCAGGTACTGACCATAACCTCATCGCCTCCGGCCGCATCGCTAACCCTCCAAAACACTACTAGCCCATATGACATAACTGACAACGCGAAAGGTACAACGTCTAACTCAGTAGATACCGTGGCGGTGCATTACTGCGCGGGAACGGGCTGCAATCCTACAACTGTGCTTGCGACAGGCACTGGAACAGCGACGTACAATGTAGGCTTATTGGCGCCCGGCTTGTACACGCTCAACGCGTGCGACACCAGCGTCGGCGGGTGCTCCATATCGCAAATGCTGAATATAACCTACGCCAATGGCGTATCGCTAACAATCCAGTACGCAAAGGTCCCGCAGGGATATTCCGATAACGTAACTGCAAGCACCGTGCACCCGGGCCACAATGTAGTCATTTACATATGCGATGGCGCTCCTTGCACGCCATCGTTGCTAATCGCATCGGGGACCAACAACGCAACGTACAACATGGAGGCCGTAGGCGATGTCAACGTATACGATCTTCAGGCCTGCGATACCAACATAGGCGTCTGCTCCCCTGTAAGCGCGATTAACGTAACTGCCACATACGCAACCGTGAACGTTACGCTCCAGAGAACTACCATCCATTACGGCCAATCAGACATAGCAACGGCAATGACCTCGGTTCATAATGATTCAGTATCCCTCTACTACTGCGCGGGCAATTCAATGTGCAGCAGTGGAGAATGGCTGAACGGAGACACATGGAATACAAGTTTCAATGTGGACGTCTTTTACGTAGGCAATTACACGTTCTGGGGATATGACGGCGACGCTACCAACGAGACCACGAATACCGTGCACCTCACTGTACTTCCTGCCAGCGGGTCTAGCCCGTCCAATGTGACATTAAACCTTCAATACTATTCAATAAACGTGGGCCAGTCGGACATAGGGACTGGCACAACCTCGATCGCCGGCGATCCAATTGCGATCAATTACTGCAACAACTGCACTGTTGTCCCGCACCGCACATTGTCCAAGGGAAACGGCACAACCACGTACAACTTCAAGACCTTCGGCGTAGGTAAGTGGCTGCTGGACGCATGCGATAACTCCACTGGCGTATGCTCCGGGATAAAGACCCTGTACGTGGGCACGTCGATTTCGGTAACGCTCTCTATCCAGAATCCATCAGTGCAGCACGGCCAGTCGGACATAGCCACTGGAACAACGTCGAATTCAACGGATACCATAGTGCTCTACGATTGCGGTGGCGGAGGCGGCTGCAGCCCAGACACAACGCTTGCCACTGGCACAGGCACCGTGACTTATAACCTGGGCAATCTGCCAGTAAACCAATATAACATCCAGGCATGCGACACGACCATCGGCGATTGCACTGCCCCGCAGGGAATTGACGTGATCCTAACCGCCTCTAACGTTACCTTCTCTCTCCAGAGATCCTCCGATCCGCAGGGACAGAGTGACACAGCAACCGGGACTACCAACGTCTCATCGGACGGCATCCAGATCAACTACTGCGCGGGAACGGGCTGCACCCCAAGCACAACGCTTGCCACCGGCACCGGTACTGTGGCCCACAATGTGGGGACCTTCACACCGGGCGTCTACACGCTCGATGCCTGCGATCAGGTTACGGGTTCATGCTCATCCACAACCACCTTAACGATAACTACCACCACACCGACGGTCACGATAGGCCTCCAGAGCGCCACCGATCCGCACGGCACGACCGATACTGCAACTGGCATGACCACCAATTCGGGAGACAACATAGTGCTAAACTACTGCGCGGGAACGGGCTGCACCCCAAGCGCGCAGCTTAACTCTGGCACAGGCACCGTGACCTATAACGTGGGCACTCTTGTGACCGGAACATACACCCTTGACGCATGCGACACCACGTACAGCATATGCTCCAGCACCACTACCCTTACCATAACCTGACCTGTCTGTCCAACTCCGGTTCCGCTTCCTTCGCTGCTTTAAAAGGTTTCTTTCCAATTAATTAACGGTGTAGCATTGACTCCAGAAGTAAGCGTAGTGATACCCACAATAGAAGAGGAGAGCATTTTCGAGGTAATAGAGGGCATAAGGAAGCTGATCGGCAATAACGTCGAGATAATAATCGTTGACAAGAGTTCCGATGCCTACTTCCACAGGCTCGAGAAGACCAACGCGACAGTGCTGAGGCAGAAGGACAAAGGGGTGGAGAACGCCATAATGCTCGGGCTTAGGCATGCGCACGGGAAGATCATAGCCAGCATAGACGCAGACGGCACGCACGACGTCAGCGGCATACCTGAGGGAATAAAGCTAGTCAAGAACGGCAGCGCCGACCTCGTCCTTGGCAGCAGGCTCTCAAATCTTGAAGAGGGCTCGATGAGCTTCTACCTGAAGTTCGGGAACTCTCTGATAAGCTGGCTTTTCAGGAGGGCGTACAAGGCGAAGGTCCATGACGTGCTGACCGGCTTGTTCGTCATGAGCAGGAAGGCGTTCGATGACATACGCGATGTGGAGCCGTACAGGGCAGGGATAGCCTTCTTCGCGATCGAGCTCGCGAGAAAGGGTTATAAGATTAAGGAGGTTAACATTGCTTATTACAAGCGAGCGCATGGAGAGTCAAAGCTCACGAAATCCAAGTTCGCTTACGGTGTCAATGTGTCATCCCACATAATAAGGCAGATAAGGGACTACAGCCCGCTGCTGCTGTTCGGCGGCATAGGCCTCGTAGCGATACTGGTCGGCCTGGTCATAGGCGTGCAGATACTGATAAACTTCCTTGGCACGGGCATCTTCTACGAGACCGGGAGGGCGCTGCTCGCCTTCGGGCTCGTTGTCGTTGGCTTCTTCCTGATAATAGCGGGGCTCATGCTCGACATACTCGTAGAGATAGAGAAGAAGCTCTCAAAGAGATAGGTTTAATTATCGTAAATCTCATCGAGGGCATGGTAATATGCCAAGGCGAGTTGTGCTTTCGGACGGGGAGGGTTCCGCGAGTCGGGCGGGAGGCAGGAGCTCCAATAATGCTACTTCTTTGAAAGGTAAAGCAGAGATATGATGAAAAGCGCAGCGACGAGTATGTGCGTCACAGTGCAGTATATGCATATGGACCTTACCACCCACTCGACATGCAGGAAGTAGATCACGAATGCTATTCCTATCGCGTTATAGACAAATAGCAGCTCCTTGTTGAAGAACACGTACATAAGTATTACCTCGACAGAGAAGAAGACAACTCCCAATATGGGATTGGGTATGCCGAAGGTGTCAGCGAACTTGCTGTTGAGCACGTTGCCGCAGTCTATCACCCCTGTGTTAGGGCATGCGACCGGGATGCCTGTTATTGCGTCTATCTCAAGGTATACGCCGTCAAGTATCCCAAGCACCGCCAGGACTAGCGCAATCATCCTGAGCCGGTTGGTATCCATCTGCATCATCCAAGCTGCGATGCTATCTGCTTAACGTAAGACTGGTTGCAGACATCGGCAGGCGTGAAGTTCGTCATCTTGCATATCTGGGCCGTGTATATGTCCGCATTTCCGACAATCGCCTGCGCCACGCCGGAGCTTGAATTGGTAAGGTTCGCTATTGTGCCGTTCCAGTTGCGTCCCTGAAGCACGCCCGGCGAGGCTATAGAACCCACCTGCACCGACTCATTTGCGAATACTATGAAAGGTATGCTTCCGACTGGGTTGTACTTGGCAACGAGGTTCTGTTCCGACGCATTCAGCGTCTGGAGCGGCTGCTTTGAGTAGCTCTCCGTCTCTACGCTTACAAAGGAGATGTAGCTGCTCGAGTATGTCGAGTTAACGAAGGTGAAGGTAGGCGTATTTGGATACACGTCGCTTGCATTTGATGTCATGTAGTGGAGGTTCCCAAACGTGCCGAATCTCATGAGTGCGATTATCAGGCCCCACCTCGTTGTCGCGCAGAAGGGGCAGTACTCCGCGCCTATGTATATTACCGCTGGCTTTCCATTGACGTACATCACTGAATTGTTCTTCTTCTGCAGTCCGGAGACTGTGTCGCTTCCTATTCCTATGGCATTGCTGACGCTTACTGGCACCGTCAGTTGCGATACAACAGACTGCGGCACCGGCCTGTTGTTGTACTGTACAAGCTGTGCATTGGCATTCGGGGCCCCGAACTCCACAAGTACGAGAACCACCCCTACTATTACAAGTACCACTGCAAGATATAGATACGTCTTCTTCATGCTAACACACTAATCAGGAATTAGTTATAGATGGGCATGAAGTTATTTAAGCGCTAGGGTTCGTGAAGTATCTCAAGCATTGTAAGGGCTGCAATCCTTTCGGCTGCAGCCCTCGCCCTTGCACCTTCCTCCGCGCAGCTTCTCTCGTACTCCTCGAGTGCGTTTATTACGCCCTCCCTGGATTCACTGAACCTGAAGGCCATCTGCTCAAGTTCCTCCACTCGAACAGTGCTGCGCACCCTCGGGCTGCGCATTTGTCCTACCTGCGGTGATTTAGACCCCGCATACCCACCCCCATCCGTTTCCGTGAATTGAATTTTGGCTTTCGTGATATTTAAAGATTGCGGGCTTTATAAAGCGGCCGACGGCAGGTGCATTTGTCGCCGTAATTTTCACTGGAGCTGCGTCTGCCCCTCGGAATGCTGGGACGATCCGAGCTTGCTGTTGATCTCCTTTATCAGGGCCAGCATCTTTGCCTCCCTCTGCTTGGATACGCGGAGGTACACTATGTCCTTGGTTTCCTTCGCTGCGAGTATGTAGACGTCGCCTGATTCGAACCTGCCAGTCCTTCCCCTCCTTTGTATGTTCCTTATCTCGTTCGGCACGGGCTCGTAGAACAGGACGAGGTCGACGCCGGGTATGTCTATGCCCTCCTCGCCTATGGAACTCGCCACCAGAACCTTGAAGACGCCGTTCCTGAAGTCGTCTATTGTCCTCTTCTGCTGCTCCTGGGTGACGCCCTGGTTCTTCCCTATGAAAGGCCTTGCTAGGAAGCCGTTGTTGTTGAGTATCTCGACAAGTATCCTTATCGTTGACCTGTACTGCGCGAAGATTATTGAGTTCTTCTCCCTGTAATCCTTCAGTATGTCGAGCACCGCGAGCGCTTTCGGGTGCTCCTCGCCGTTTTTAACCGCCTCTGTAGCCATCCTCCTAGCCGCCAGCATTGCGTTGCTTTTCAGCAGGCTCTCGACGCTCCTGCTCTTGTTCTCGCGCGCATAGAGCGATTCCACGTACATGTGAAAAGGGTATATGCCTTCTGTTGTGAGAAGATCGTAGGCGTGTATCAGGTTCAGCAGCTTCGTGTAGCTGAACAGCGCGGCGTACTTGTAGCCCTCTGCCTTCAGCCTGCTTATCTGGTCCCCTATCTGTATCAGCCTGCCCTTCGGTATGTTCTCGAACTTGTAGAAGCTGAGCAGCCCAAGCTTGTTCAG
This sequence comes from Microcaldota archaeon, assembly GCA_028866835.1. Classification (GTDB taxonomy): domain Archaea; phylum Micrarchaeota; class Micrarchaeia; order Micrarchaeales; family CABMGC01; genus JAGWHJ01. The sequence goes on from JAGWHJ010000013.1 coordinate 21,972, forward strand.
TCCAAGGACATTCTCCTCTATCTCCGGCCTAAGCGCATTGGCTATCTCCTTTATCCTCTGCGAGAGATCGACCTCAACGACATGGACGTACTTCGGCATTATGTAGGGCACCACATCCTCGTCCGTGGACACCCTTGCCTCTATGTACTCGAGATCCAGCGTCCTGACTACCTCGTTTATCTTCTTCTTGTTGCCGCCAGGGGATGCGGTCAGGCCGACCATCAGTATGTCCCTGATCGAGCATTCATTGGCTATGTAAGTGTAGGCGTACTTGCCCACTGCCCTGTGGCACTCGTCGAACACAACCGCGCCGAAGCTGTCAAGAGAGATGCCGCCGCGCTTGAGGTCGTTTGTTATGGTCTGCGGCGTCGCCACTATTACAGATGCCTTAGCCTCCTGCTCCCTCCTCTTCTCCTTGCCTATGCTCCCAGTCAGAAGCATGAGCTTCTCCGGCTCTATCGCAAGGATCTTGGACAGCGCGGAGAAATGCTGCTCCGCAAGCGGTTTCGTCGGCGCGAGAAGTAGGGCGCGCTTGCCGTTCTTGATGGCCTTGGCGAGCACCACCGTCCCTATGAAGGTCTTTCCGAGCCCGGTAGGTATGACCACGAGCGTATTCCCGTGCTCCTCTATCGACCTTATTATGTTGAATTGGTACTCCCTGTATTCGATGCCATCGAGGTTGAGCATGCCTGCAACCTCCCCGAGGCCCTGCCATCTAGCATCCACTGCCATATAAACCAGTTACGCGCTATCTTTAAAAGCGTTGCAAATTAAATAAGGTTACCTGTGCCGCAGTAGCTCAGTCCGGGAGAGCGTCCGGCTGAAGTTTCGCTTTTTGATTCTATCAACAAGCAGAAACCGGAATGTCGTCGGTTCAAATCCGACCTGCGGCATACTGCTTTTAGTTTGCTATGACAAAATGGATTCTGTCATCTAGTTTATGGCTTGGTTCAAAATGAAAATATCTACATTTGGAAAGTTAGAGATGGGGGAGTGGACACCAACTTTTACATTTAGCATTTCTTGATATCCCCGTTCCTAAATAACCATAAGTGAATAGACGATAAAATTCTTAACTTTTACGTTTAGTCGATAGGAAAGCAAACTTTTATATATTTATTATACACCAATTATATATTGATTATATGTATACAACCATACAACTTGAAAAGAACACTAGGGAGAGACTCAATAAACTAAGAATTTATAAGAGAGCCACTTATGACGAGATAATAAATGCACTAATAGATCTAATACCGGAAGGCGATGAGGAAGGAAAATATACTTCAGAATTTAGGGCGTCACTTCTGCGCGGCCTACTTGACATACGGCATAGAAGAACTTACAATTCTGCAGAAGTTCATGCAAAATTAGGGGCATAGTGTGGCTTACAGCCTGGATTATTCGGCAGAAGCAGTAATCCAGTTAGAGAAAATAGACAAATCAATAGCAAAGAGGATTTTAAAGAAAATTGACATGTCAGTTAGTAATCCACACCACTTTTTCAGACAGTTATCTGGTCGCCCAGAATACAAATTGAGAGTAGGGGATTATAGGATAATTGCAGACATTAATGGCGCATCAAAGAAGATGTTTATTAGAACTGTGGGACATAGGAAAAACATCTATTATAGGATTTAGGTAAAATGAATATTGGTATATAAACTGGTGCAAGCATGGGCAAAACAAAGAAGTACGGCCTGCGGCATTCCCATCTTATCAGATCCGACCGCGCTCCACGAGCGAAGGGCGCAACCCTATATCGCCCCTCCACTCGCCGAAATCCAATCTGCTAAGAAAACCCCTGTATAATATTATGTTGGCGTCGGTAAAATTGTAACCCAGTATGCTTAAGGTCAGCATCCTGCCTCTCCCCTCAAATCCTGTTCCAACTTCTTTTAAACCCCCGTAGAATACGCCAAGGTGCGGTATGCTGCCAAGCTCGCCAAAATCATAGGCGAATCTTATTGTTTGTGTATTGTCCGGATATCCTGGGGATACTACGACAACTGAGACGCCCTTCCTTCTATCCCATTTTATCTCAGGCAAATGCGCGAGGTTCCCGTTCGCAGCCGAATGAAGATAAGGAACAAGGTCCGACCTCATCCTGAATAACTGTGTCTGCGTCTCAGGATCCCCAAGCCTCACGTTGTACTCGATTACCTTGAAGCCCACGCTTGTCTTCATGAGGCCGAAGTACAGTGCACCACTGTAATCGATGCCATCCTTCTTAAGTCCCCTAAGCGTCGGCTCCACAATACGTCTGCGTATCTCTGAATCCTCCTCCTCGTTCAGTTCCGCAGGGGAATAGGAGCCCATCCCTCCGGTTTTAGGGCCTTTGTCACCATCATAGCGGGCCTTGTAGTCCCGTGTAGGCGCGAGGGCCCTTACGTTTGTTCCGTCTGTAATGACGATGTAAGAGAGCTCATTCCCATAAAGCCTCTCCTCCAATGTTATTCGTCTGCCGGAATCGCCGAAAGCGCCACGCTTGAGTATTGACATGACCCTTAGTTTCGCCTTGGTTTTCCCGTCTTAATCATGCACGAATACGCCTTTTCCTTCTGCCAGTCCGTCAACCTTCACGATGCTGTATTTCGGCCATGTCCGATCGATGAATGCGCACGCATCATCGGCTGTCAAGCGCCCATCAGGCTCTCCAAGGCCGAAGACCTCGAAATCAGCTGTCGGTACGCCCCATCTCCTCATGCTCCTCTTTGCATCGGCTTTGCTGGTCTCGAGACGCGCTGCGTACGCATCTGGACCGAATACCGCGATGTGCGGCTCAAAGACGTCCTTTATGTTAAGCGCGAGGGGAAGTTCTGGTCCACATACGATAAGATCCTGGTCGGTGAAACCCATCGCCCTAAGGCTTCTCTTGAGCCCAGCGATCCCGTCCAAGGTATCTATCCTTGCGTCAAGGTTCCTTGCCTCTTTCCCGAACTCGGCTGCCATCCTCTTCGTGCCGATGGTCCCCGGGGCAGCGACAGCGCTGTCTACATACGGGCTTTGCAGCGCCTTCCACAGTATAGCGCTCTCACGTGCGCCAGATCCCACCACAGCCACTTTCATGAATTCCCCAATAGCTGTTGATTATTGATGATATTTAAACATTCTAGTGGCCAGAAGCATCTAATTTATAGCTTATCTGATGATTATATGAATCATGAAGAAGAAGCAGGTGTTCGGCTACGAACTTCTTTTGGACTGCTATCACTGCAAGCCGAAGACCTGCGACGACCTGGACCACTGCTACAGCTATCTTGACAAGCTTGTTGCATTCATAGGCATGAAGGAGCAGGGGCCGCCATCAATATTCAGGACGCCGAGAAAGGAATTCCCTGACAAGACTGGCCTGAGCGGCTGGGTGCCCCTCGCAGATTCATCCATAGTCATACACACGATGACAAAACACGACTTCGTGAGCATAGACGTCTACAGCTGCAAGGAATTCAGCACCAAGAAGGTGATAGAATTCACGAAGAAATACTTCGAGCCGCAGAGGATAGAGAGGCAGTTCATACTGCGCGGCAAGCACTATTTTGAGAAGTGAGATCGCTTTTTGTTATTTCAGGTCTCCTGCTATTATCGAGGCAAGCTTCGTGCTATCAAGCGGAGGCCCGGCCACTGCGACTATCGCAAATTCGCCCCCTTTCCATCCGAACAGTACCGAGTACGTGAGCGTGGAATTGCTCTGCGCCAGGTAGGAGTACTCCATACCGTCAACCACACCGTTCGCTACAGCGTAACTGCTGTTGGTGTAGTTAAGCGTCTGTGAATAAAGGCTCTGTGCAAATTGGGTCTGGAATACCACATCGGTAAGGCTCGGTGAGCTTACGCTTGAAGCGTTAAGATAGTAACTTGCAGCGAAGACCTGAGGTATGTTGTACTGTATCGTGGCGTTCGGAAGGTATTGCTGCTCATAAGCCGAGATCTCGTTCGGGTCTGTCGAGTTTGTGGCATTGTATGCACCTCCCTGCCCAAGGAGGGACGCCGCCTCGCCCATGCTTATTACGGACTGGCCAGGACCGCCAGTAATCGTTGTAGTGACGTTATAAATCGTTGTGTTGTAGGAATTATTTGTCTGCTGCACCGTTGTTGTTTGCTGCGATGTGACGTTCGGGAAGTAGGCTATCGTTGTCGTATTTGTCTCATTGATTGTGGTCGACAATGCTGTTGTTTGCGGACTATTTCCTGTCTGGCTGTAAAAAAACAGCGAGACTGCTATACCTGCTATGACCACTACTATTCCTATTATCATCAGTCTAGAGATTGCCATCCTATCGCTGCAACATGTCGCTGGAGACAACCTTATTATCAAAACTAAGCTTATATATGTTGCTGTACTTCGTGAGGTGCGAATCCGCTTTTGCTTGCAAAGCCGCTACATTTATATATCTATAATCGATATCTATAATCGATATCTAAATCCGATATCATCCTGATGGCGTTTCAATGGGCTTTGGCTTTTCCAATCCGATGCACGGCCGCAGCTACGGTCTGAGGTACTGGGTGCTGTACATGGTATCAAAGGACGAGATGACCGGAGCGCAGATAATAGATCAGATGGAGCACCATACGATGGGCTACTGGAAGCCGTCTCCTGGAAGCATATATCCGCTGCTCAACGACCTCGCAGGAGAGGGCCTGATACGCGCACGCGTCAAGAACACGATGAAGTACTACAGCATAACGGAGAAGGGCAGGGACTACACGCAGAGAATATGGACGCCCAGATGGATAAAGGAGAGGCTCGACCCGGAGAAGAGCATAAACGAGACGCTTGACAACATGGAGCATTACTGCAATTACATAATTGAAAAGAAGGATAGCCTTAAGTCTGACAGGAAAAAGGTGGAAAGGGTAAAGGCCATGGCAAAGAAGCTTGGTTCCATCAAGTGAAGCCTATGGGAATGATCGAGATAAAGAACCTTACAAAGAAATTCGATTCTTTCGTCGCAGTGGACAACATAAGCCTGAGCATAAAGGAGGGCGAGATATTCGGCATACTTGGCCCTAACGGCGCCGGAAAGACGACCACGATAAACATGATACTAGGCCTCCTTCACCCAACAGGAGGCGCAATAACCATAAATGGCATGGACAACATAAGGCACTCCAAGGAGGTCAAGAGCCTGGTGGGCCTCATGACGCAGGAGACCGTCGTAGAGAGCGACCTGACTGCGAGGGAGAACCTGGTGCTGTTCGCGGAGCTTTACCACGTACCTCCGGATGAGATCGAGAAAAGGGTTAAGCGCGCCTTGCAGGATTCCGATCTGGTAGCATTCGCAGACAAGCGCGCAGGCACATTCTCCGGAGGGATGCAGCGCAGGCTCGCGCTTGTAAAGGCAATGATACAGGAGCCTAAGATAATAATACTCGACGAGCCAACCACCGGCCTTGACATACAGAACCGGGTTAGCATGTGGAGCAGGATAAAGGAGCTCAGCAAGAAGGGCATAACCGTCGTCATGACCACGCAGTACCTCGAGGAAGCCGATGCGCTGTGCGACAGGATAGCGATAATCGACCACGGCAAGATACGCGCGATAGGCACGACCACCGAGCTCAAGAAGTTCGTGGGCACGGGAAGGGTGCTAGAGATAATCTCAGGAGACGCCTCAAAGGCGAACGCCATAGTGGAGCTTCTCAAGAAGGAGTTCAAGCTCGAAGCAACGATAAAGGTCGACAAGATCACTACAGTGATAGCGGAGCAGGGAGACGCGATACTTCCAAAGATACTAAATTCATTGGACAAGAAAGGGTTGACAGTAGCCTCAGTAAGCCTTCACCTTCCGACTCTCGACGACGTTTTCATAAAGCTCACCGGCTCGGGGCTCAGGGATACCTCTGATGATAATGCGGTCTCGGCCAGGACCGCCCTGTGGTCGAGGATGAGATAAATGACTCTAATTTCGGACTCAATTACATTGTACAAAAGGGAGATGCTCATCTTCAAGGCGAACCTCAGGACAAACATCCTTCGTTCTGTGATATTTCCATTATTCATAATCCTTATCTTCGGCAACATAGGGCAGGTCTTCAAGAATACGCCTGTGGCCGTGGTCAACTACGCAAACAACCCCCAGTCAAGGGCGTTCATAAATGACATGCAGGTTAACAACTACGTCCAGGTAACATCGCTAACTGATGAAAATACTGCGCTCAACGAGCTGGCCACAGGCACCGTTGACCTGGTAATCATAATACTCCCGACGTATCCGTCGACAAGTCCGAACGGCCCAGGGATCCAGCTGTATTACACTAACACACAGCTTACCGTTATCAGCTCATTGCTTCCCGTAATAAATGCAACTGCAAACAAGGCCAGCGGGCTTGTGCCCCAGAACAGCAACGTGCCTAGGATAAGTGTGCTATCTAGCGCACTGTACGGTTCGAGTGCAGGCTACAAGGACTACCTCACAGCAGGGATACTCCCTATGGTGATAGTCTTCAGCGGCCTCTTCGGAGGGGGAATGTCATTGATAACCGACAGGCAGCTCGGCAACCTCAAGTCGTTCTTCATAACTCCGATAAACAAGAATGCCATCATACTAAGCAGGGTGCTGTCAGGATCCACGCAGGGGCTGATTGCGGCCATGATAGCGCTTGGGATAGGCTATGGGTTTGGCGCAACAATAGCAATGGGGCCTTTAGGGCTCGTTTACCTGGTCGTTGTCGCCCTCATAATAAGCGCCGGCTTCAGCGCCGTAGCAATAATGCTTGCGTCGAGGATAAAGCGCGTGGATGCCTACGCCATCTTTTCCCAGGCGATAGGCCTCCCGCTCTGGTTCCTGTCAGGAGGGATAGAGCCGATACAGAGCCTGCCGTCATGGCTCAGCCCGTTCTCGATAGTCGACCCGCTTACGTACGCAGGCAACATCAACCGGGATGTCATGATGCAGGGATTCATACCTGCCGGAACCCTGGCATTTGACCTCAGCATCCTGATAATATTTTCAGCGGCGCTAATACTGGTATGCATGAAGATGTTCAAGGCTACTATCGAATGATGATTAATAGGTAATGAAAATGGAAAACGCAAGGATCTTGGCAATCGCGGTAACGCTTGGGCTGCTTCTGCTGCCCGCACAGTCATTTGCATTGTCGACAGGGGCGCTGTCCCTGGTTAACGTCGATGTCACTCCGCAGCCCGTGGTGGCGGGGCAGGAGATAAACATCTCCTTCAACCTCTACAACTCCTACCAGGATTCCCTGCAGGACGTCGACCTATATCTCGTCGGCAACTACCCGATACTCAACTTCTCGCCGGCTTACACGCAGCTCATAACTGTCATGGGCACCGGTCTTTACGGAGGAGTAAACTCGCAATTCAAATACAAGATACAGCTTCCCAAGGAGATAGCCGCAGGCACCTACACGGTATACGTGGAGGCCACTTACCAGACTGTGCTCTCTTCAACGCAGAACACCACTGCGGTATCAGTGCTGCCGCTAACTTTCTACGTAAGCGGCACGCCTAACCTTGTGCTCACCGCAAACCCCGCAAACGCCGTAGTGCCGGGCCAGCCGTCTGTCGTGCAGCTCACGGCGCTGAACGTCGGCACGGATAACGCCACGAACGTAAGCATAGACCTCCTCAACAATGCGAACTTCAGCCCGACCGGTGCGGGGATATACTATCTTGGGACAGTGCAGCCCAAGCAGTCGGCCACTGCGCTCATGACGCTCCAGTCCAACAGCTCACTGATGGGCGGCGAGGCAACGATGCCGGTCAGGGTGAGCTACTCGACAAGATACGGTTCGCAGGTAAACCAGACCGTTGAAGTGCCCATAAGCGTTCTCATCAGCACGCCCAACATAGTGCCGAGCATAGCCAACGCCCAGCCGCCGACGCTGTACTCAGGGTCGAACCAGACGATAACCGTGGCCCTCAGCAACATAGGCACTGGCACGGCGAAGAACGTCACCGCGTCCTTCATAAGCACGCCAGACATAACCGTGAGCAGCTCCGCGTCGAACCTCTTCATAAGCTCGATAGCGCCGGGCCAGACGGTTGACGAGACCGTGCTGATACTGGCGAGCAAGAGCGCGAACCAGACGAACTACGCGATACCGGTGAGCCTCTCATACCAGACCGCGAATTACCAGCGCACGATAAACAAGACCTCGCAGCTGAAGATAACGCTGCAGCCCGCGGCATCGTTCAACATAACAGGCGCAAGCTCGAACGTGGCCCCTGGCAGCACTTACGTCCCTATAACATTCACGATAAGGAATACGGGGAACGAGGTGGCTCAGCACATAACCCTCAGCTTCCAGACGATATATCCGCTTGCGCCTGTCAATTCCAACCAGTACGTGCAGCAGCTAGCACCCGGCGAATCCGCGCAGGTGACGTTCTACGTGAACGTCGACCAGCAGGGCAATCCGGGCAGCTATCCCGTTACCGTGTACGAGCAGTGGACGCAGCCTAACGGAGCGACAAGCCAGCAGTACGTAACCTCCGAGAGCTACTACGCCACCGTTGGAGGCGGAGGCGGTGCGGTTCCAGGCGGCTCCTCGCTCTACCTGATAATAGGCGCGATAGTCGTTATAGGGGCGGGGATCTTCCTCTACCGCAGGATGCAGGCGGGCAAGGCGAAGCGCGAGAAGAAGGGCTAATCTGCGCGCAGATGCCGTTCGGAAACATGCGGTCCTATACCTACTTTAGTTAGAAAACAAGGATAAATGGGCCGGTATTCCTGGTCTCGATAGCTAACGGCCCTTGCGGCCGTCGAGTCCAAGTTGCTCGAGAAGAACCTTTTCCCTTGCGCTTAGGAAACGGTTATTTACCGCCCCCCGGCCGAAGCTGGTATCGCCATTCCTGAATGCCGCAAAGGCGTCATCCATGAGCCTGCGAAAATAATAATGCTCTCTTGCTGCCAGATCGTCGCCTCCTGTCCTCTGAAGGTGCGCTATGAATTCCCTCCTTATGTGCACGGGCTCGGACCTAAGGACCTCCAGCGCTGAAAGATCCAAATCCCTGGCCCTTTCACGCGAAATGCCTACCAATTCCCCTACGCGTGTATACGGTGTGGCTCTCTCAGGAATCATCCTCTGCTCGTAAGAAACTACAGCACGCAATACGTTCTCCGTGCCGTACCTGGCGACCAAAACTGCCTCTCTCCTGGGTGACATTAGCTGCATGATAATCAATGTTTTCATGAATTTTCTGATATTAAAAAGGCACTGTTGGGGGACCGCGCACGGATAACCTGCCGTCATGGCATATCCGTCCCTTCTCCAGGAATCGGCAATACGTATATAAATATTCCCTTGTCTATACATACCTGTTCACACGTCTAGTCCTAGCTAATTGACATTAGCCGGAACTTCCGTCGTGGACTGTGAAAATTCCTGGTTGGAATTAGATGTAGTCTTGAGTAATGCAAAGAGGCTTCGATGCAGGATTGCTTTTAGAATCGACTCCAGTCGATGCTGCTGGAGGACACTGCTATCAGATTTCGACAGCCATGCAAGTCAGCTCGTTCACTTGGACGGGCGGCGTACGGCTCAGTAACGCGTGGTCAATCTACCGTAGGGAGTGGGATAACGTTGGGAAACTGACGCTAATACCGCATAGGTTAGGGCTTCTGGAAGGATTCCTAACCCAAAAAGTTGCGAATTGGAACATTACTGCCCTACGATGAGACTGCGTCGGATCAGGCAGATGGCGGGGTAACGGCCCACCATACCTTTGACCCGTAGGGGATATGAGAGTAAGAGCCCCGAGAAGGGCACTGAGACAATGGCCCTAGCGCTACGGCGTGCAGCAGGCGCGCAAACTCCAC
>JAGWHJ010000014.1 GCA_028866835.1 Microcaldota archaeon
TTATAGGCATACTCCTCGTGCCAGTTGGCCACCTCCTACCTGATAATTACGTAAACACCCTCAGGTCTCTGGCAGGCATATTCGGAGACCTTGCCTTGGTCGTCATAATGTATAATGGCGGCAAGGCGATAGTCCTCAACCAGAAATTACTCAATGATAGAAAGGGCATATCCCTAGGGATTCTCGATACCCTTCTTCCAATGGCCGTATTGGCAATCCTAATGACCGCATTCGGATGGCCGCTAATTTACGGCGCGCTGCTTGGCGCGATACTCGGGGAAACTTCAACCATAATTGTGATACCTATACTCAGAAAGATAAAGATGCCTGATGAGATGTACACCGCGCTAGTCATGGAAACTACGCTTAATTCCGTTTTCGCCATACTCCTCTTCACTTTATTGCTTTCATTCACAAATGGGCAGCCGCTCTCTGCAAGTAATTTCGCCAATTTTGTTGTTGACTATGTCAGTGTGGCAGTGGCGTTTGGACTTGTAGCGGGGTTGCTTTGGCTTGCAGTGCAGAGCTACATTAAAGGTGCAAGGGAATATCTCGCCAGCCTCGCCTTTGCAATACTCCTTTACGGCGTAGTTGATTTGTTCAACGGTGCAGCCGCAATATCTGTATTGATATTCGCAATAATCCTTGGAAACTATAAGCCAATAACTGAACGTCTCGGCCTTAAAATAGATATAAAGAAGAAGGAAAGGAGGGAAACGCATGCGGTGGAGCGTGACCTGGAGTTCCTGATAATAACCTTCTTCTTCGTCTTCATAGGCATGATCGCCTTACTCTCAATACAATATCTAATTTATGCCATGGTGGTAACCATAGTGCTCGTGACAATCAGGTACGCTGAAGTGGTGTTTATCTTAGATGGGGACAGAATCTACAGGGATACGGCCTTCGCCCTAATGCAGAGGGGAACGGTGGTTGCAGTCCTTGCCGCGATCTTGTTTTCAATTGGCGGAAGTTATTTTGACCAGATATTCTACATATGCTTCATGGTCATAATACTTACAAACATAATTGCAAGCATTTTGGTGAGCCGCACAAAATTGGAAGTCAGGCAGTGAATTTCTATATCATAGCACATTTAACCCAGTGGTTTTAAATGGGCTATTATGCTATCACATCATAAATGGGTCAGAATGAATGTTTATGAAAGTTTCAAGGAAATGGAACCTTTGCCTAATGCAGCATTAAAACAACTTTATTACTGCTCATCCAGGAACTACAAATTCGGTTATTTAATTATAAGTCCAGGGATTACGAATATCGCAACCATTAGATTGATGAACACTATCAAAGTTATCGCGACATAAATCCAGTTCCTTTCAAAAAGGAATCCGAATATCGAGAGAAGAACTCTTGTAATCGGGGTCGCTATCAAAACAATTAACCCCATAAAGATAAAACTGATTCCATCAAGTTGAAACAGACCAAACACTATCTGTGCAAGACTGGATGCTGATGAATTCGACTCTGACAGATTTTCCAAGTTTCCGCTGACAAAGGTAAGGAAGATACCAATAAAGATAAGTATGATTGACAATGCGACTCCAAGTCTCAGTGTAATCCCTATTGCTTTTTCAAGTTCCATCATGCGACACCAAGACCACGCAGAATCATCTCGATTCCAGCTATTGCTAGTATTGTCAGGAAGAACTCCCTTATTCTAGTGCCTCTTATGTTATTCAGCACAGTTGCTCCGTAATAGGATCCTGCAAGCACCCCGATAACTACCGGCGCGAGCAAAAATGGTTGTATGTATCCAAGAGCCCAATATACTGCGCCGCCTGCAGCTGCGGTAACTCCTATCATAAAATTACTAGTTGATGTTGTCACCTTCATAGGCAGCTTCATACCCCAGTCCATGGCTATGACTTTGAGCACTCCGGAGCCTATCCCCAAAAGCCCTGAAGTGATGCCTGCAACACTCATTACGGCTTCTCCAAACCACCACCTGAAGCCAGAATATCTTATCATCCTCTTTCTGGCCTTATCGTAATATCTACCTCCAAGCTGGAAAGTCTTTGTAGTCCAATCAATGTTCATCCTGCTTCTCCGCCTTTTCTTGTATTCAATAAAAGTAGGAATTAATGACGTTAGAAGTGCGATTCCAAATATGATAAAAATAATCTGAAAAAGGCCAATCGAATAGATGTATGCTGCTATAAGCGAACCTGCTATCGCCCCCAGAGTTGTCGCTATCTCGAGAGACATGCCTATCTTTATGTTTGACAGCCCATCTTTTATGTACCTGCTAGCTGCACCGCTTGATGTGGCTATGGTTGATATAAGGCTCGCTCCAGCCGCATATTCGATAGGCACTCCCAAAAGGATAGTAAGTGCAGGGACCACGACAACTCCCCCGCCTAATCCGCTAAGCGAACCAACAAGTCCTGCTACAATCCCTATTATTAGCAAAAGTGCAAAGTAAACTATGAGAATCAAGACCATCACTATAAGTTTATACACGCAGGCGGATTTAATAATTTGTTCGCATATTATGGTCTGTCAGGCATATGATTTCAGTTTGGTTATCATAATATTAAGAAACTGAAATCAATCTCTCCAACGACAAGCAAAATTCACAAATTTACCATAGAGAATACTTTAATTTCTGTTCAGTTTTGAAGGCCTTTCTATTAGGAAATTGAATTCGCCCAGGATGGTCTCATACTCTAAGGTTAGCCGCCTTCTCTTATGGCTCATGTAAGGGATAAGGAATTGGCTCTACTAAACTATTCCGTTCCTTATCAGGAAAAGTAAATTACTAGTTGAAAAGGTTTCTATTTTGTTTTGCTTTCCTAAATGAGGATCATATGTCCATATGCCATCAGCATCAAGGCTCAATGCAAGTGCAATATATGCCACATCATCTTTGTCAATATGACCTATTATTTTATGCGCTTCTTCTAATTGTGGGTCATAGAATTTATCTGGCATTATAACAAGATTGGTCATTATAAGCTTTAGCCTCTCCTACCTTTTCCTTAATCTCTTCTTCATGTTCTTTAAGTTCGGTAAGTAAGAATGCCGGTGAATAGTAGTCAATATAGGGGTAAAGCAGCACTTCTCTTGTGATTGAAGGTTTTACCAGAGTGGCAATAACCACATTGGCATCTACCACTATCTTCATAATTCATGCCTCTTGGCAATTCCATGTTTTATCTTCTTACCTATTTCTATTGCATCCTTTTCAGTCAACTTGGAATCACCCAGAAGGTCATCTAGAAGTACTAGTTTCTTTGCATACTCTTCCATTGCTCTCTTAGCAACTTCACTCCATCTTATCTGTTTGTGTTTCTTTATCGTTTCGTATAGCTCATCTGATACTGAAATCGTTATATTTGGCATTGATATCACGTATATTATGTGAAATCACATTATTAAAGCTTTTCTATTGGAATGGATTCTAACAAGCTAACGCAAAGCTCATTAAGCACATAGTTAAGGATTTGGACCAAAATAGTTCGCCCAGGATGGGATTTGAACCCATAATCCCCGAAGGGACCGGTTTGCTTGTTGCATCATCTATAAATCAGCTCTTGAAATGAATTCAAGACCGGCGCAATACCGGATTTTGCTACCTGGGCATAGCAAGCAAAATCTAACCTAATCATGTATAAATATCTGCCTATCTCCTCGTTGCCGACTATGTTGCGCCTTTTTCGATGCGCATGTCAAAGTCGTCCTTGAGCCTCTTCTTGTCTATCTCCGTCGGTGAGCCATCGACGGGCGACTCGTACTTCTTGTTCTTGGGGAACAGTATGAACTCCTTTATGTCCTCCTCCCCATATAGCACGGTAAGGAAGCGGTCGAGGCCAAACCCTATGCCGCACTCCGGCGGAGCGCCATGCCGCAGCGCGTCTATCAGGAAGCCGAATGCCCTCTCTATTGAGGCATCGGTCATGCCTATCATCTTCAGCACCTTTATCTGCATCTCGGGGTCGTTTATGCGCATGGAACCGCTGCCCATCTCAGTGCCGTTTATCACAAGGTCGTACTGCCTGCTGACAACCTTCTCAGGTGCGCTGTCGAGAAGCCTTGCCGTTGATATTGTCGGTGCAGAGAACGGATTGTGCGCCGGCTTGAGCTTCCCCGTCACCTCATCCTTCTCGAAGAGCGGGAAGTCCTCGACCCAGAGCATCTCGAACTCTGCCCCGAACTTGCCTATCCTCCTCCCGATCTCCTTTCTCAGCTTGCCCATCGCATCAAGAAGTAGCGATTCCGTTGTGTCTGAGCATATGATTATCACGTTCCCTTCCGACGCGTCGAGCTTCTTCATTATCTCCCTGCAGACATCAGTTCCAAGCGATTCAGCTATGCTCCCGGGCTCCGAAGTTATCCTGTTGCCGCTGACGTAGAGCCATGTCAGGCCCCCGAGGCCGAGGTACTTCGCGGTTTCTATCATCTTGAGCATGTAGTTCTTGTCTATCGGCGAGCCCTTCTTCCCGAAGTCGGCGTCGAAGGCTATTGCCTTCACGTGCCCGTTGCTGCTTATCACCCTCTTGAGTATGTTGTAGTTGCTCTTCTTCGCGGTCTCGGTTATGTCGACTATCCTGCTACCGAACCTCAGGTCCGGCTTGTCGGAGCCGTACTCTGCTATCGCATCCGCATACTTCATGCGCCTGAAAGGCACCTTAAGCTCCTTGCCAAGCACCTCCTTGAAGACCCTCTTGATCATCCCCTCTATGGTGTCCTGGAGCTGCCTCTCGTCCCTGAACGATATCTCGACGTCTATCTGCGTGTGCTCAGGCTGCCTGTCCTCCCTCGGGTCCTCGTCCCTGTAGCACTTCGCCATCTGGAAGTACTTGTCGAGGCCGCCTATCATTATGAGCTGCTTGTATATCTGCGGCGACTGGTCAAGCGCATAGAACTTGCCCTTGTTCGTCCTTGAAGGCACGAGGAACGTCTTTGAGCCGGTTTCATAAGTATCCTTGACAAGCGTAGGCGTCTCGAGCTCAAGGAAGCCCTCGTCCCAGAAGAACTTCCTTGCCGATTTCGATACCCTGTCCCTGAACTCAACCTTCCTTATCATCTCCCTCCTCCGCAGGTCGAGGTACCTGTACTTGAACCTGACCTCCTCGTTCGCGAGGAACTTCCTCTTCTCCTCTATTATCTCGAAAGGGGGCACTTCCGATTTGTTGAGTATCTCGATGGCCGTGACGTAGAGCTCGACCTTGCCGGTGGGATTCGTCCTGTCAACGGTGTCCTCGTCCCTCTTCTTGACCTTTCCACTCACCTTTATGACGTACTCCTTTCCTACGCCCTCCGCCTTCTTGAGCGTCTCACCCTCGAAGACGAGCTGGGTAAGGCCGTACCTGTCCGCAATGTCTATGAAGAGCTTGCCGCCGTGGTCGCGTTTGTACCTGCACCATCCCTGCAGCACGAACTCCCTGCCTATGTGGGTTTCATTTATCGTTCCGCAGTTCACTTCCAAATCAATCAGCCATTACTTTGCTATCTCGTCAAGGACCGCCTTCAACCTGTCAGAAACGTGCCTTGGGTCGACGCCGTATTCCTTTGATATCTTGCCAACTATAAAATTAAAGACTTTGTTATTCTTGCCGTACTCCTTGAGGAGCTTCTCGTTGTCCATTATCATCTTTCTTATGGAATCGTCTATCTCGGCGTCGCTTATCCTCTTGAAGGAGCCAACGCTCTCGCCCTTCTCTATCTTTCCTATGGTCTTCTCATCGATGAGCATGCCCGTAGATACGGCCTCAAGAAGCTTCTCGAAGCTTGCGTAGCCCATCTGCAGCCTGCCGTACCTCTTGAGCAGCTCTATACCCTTGATTATTTCATTCATCTCATGCCTGCCCTTGGCCTTGTCCATCAGGGCAAGGGCCTCCCTGCTCAGCATTATCTGCTCGCGTATGGCCTTCTCGCTGGCCTTGTATCTCTTCGCGTATTCCTTGGCTATCCGTCCGGGGATTACAGGCTTGGGAACATGGAGCCTTGAGATGTCATAATCGGTGAGGTCAGTCTCGTAGATGTATCCGTATTCCTCGTCGCTCTCCTTCTCCCTTGATGAGATGGTCTTCATCGATGCCTCATCGAAGGACCTCGTCTCGCGCTTTATCTCCTGCCCTTTCCCTGCTAGTGCATTCTGCCTCCCGAGTTCATATTTCAAAGCATCCGAGAGCGCCTTTATGCCGGTGACGTTCTTGACCTCGACTCTCTCGCCACCGTCGACAGATACGTTGAGGTCTGCTTTCAGCTCCTCGTTGATGTCAACGCCGATGTGATACAGTATGCCCCTGAGCTCTGCGACAAAGTCGCGCAGCTCGTCCTCGCTCCTGATGTCGGGGTCTGTGACTATCTCGACCAGCGGCCTTCCGGATCTGTTGAAGTCGAGAAGGGTATATTCATCGCCCCTGATTATCTTTGCCGGGTCCTCCTCCAGCTGTATTCGCGTTATGCCTATCGCCTTTCCAGTTGAGAGCTCCAGTTTCCCGCTCTTGCCCACCGCATCGGAGAGCTGCGTTATCTGGTAGGATTTCGGCAGGTCCGGGTAGAAGTAGACCTTCCTTACGAAGGAGGTCAGCTTCGATAGCTTGCAATCTAGTGCTGCTGCTATCATGACCGCGTACTCCAGGGCCTTTCCGTTGAGCGCCGGCTTCGAGCCCGGGAAGCCCATGCATATGGGGCAGACGTTCGAATTAGGGCCGTCCTCGTCTCCCCTCGCCTTGCAGCTGCAGAACAGCTTTGTCCGCGTCGGCAGTGAGACGTGTATCTCCAGTCCTACTTTCATAGCGCTCCCACATCATACTTGAACTTGTACTTGAACGTCTTCTCCCACTCCTGGACGAATTCCAGGACGCCATTGTCACTGAAATGACTGCCTATTATCTGCGCGCCTATTGGCATTCCCCCTGCGTAATCGTAAGGAAAGCAGACGTGGGGCAGTCCGCAGAGGTTTGGCGGTATGGTGGAGATGTCCATTTTGTATACGCTTACGCTGTCCATCTGCCTCGCCTCCTCTATCTTCGGCGTCAGTATGGGCATTGCAGGTATTATTATGTTGCCTTTTTCAAGCGTCTTCGACAGTCTTGATGTGAGCAAAGCCCTGACCTTCATTGCCTTGTCGTAGTACTTGCTCCTGACGCTCGAGCTCCTCACGAACGTGCCAAGAACGATGCGCCTCTTTGCCTCTACCCCGAAATTCGACCTGGCCTCGGTGAAGAACTCGTTGTATCCCTTCTCGAAGCCGCTGTTCTTGTACCCGTACTTGAAGCCCGTGTATTTCGCGAGGTTCGTTGAGGCCTCTGCCATGGAGATTATGTAGTACGCCTGGACCGCCTTCTCTATGTCGGGCACGCTCACCTCGCCGATCGCATACCCAAGGCCCCTGAGCTTATCGCAGAACCTCTCAAAATAGGATTGCGTCTCCCCCTTCAGCAGTTCCTTTATCACGAAAAGGTTCTTTTTTGCCTTTTCCTTCTTTGGGGCTTCCGATACCGAAGTGGAATCTTTGTCATCAGGGCCTCTTATGAGGTCGAATACATTGGCCGTGTCAGATGCGCTCCTCGAGATTATGCCAATCTTGTCAAGCGAGTTGCCGTAATCCAGGAGTCCGTAGCGGGAGACAAGGCCGTACGTCGGGGTGAAACCTACGACGCCGCAGAATGATGAGGGTGCTGATATGGACCCGCCAGTGGAGACGGCCAATGCGACATGATATTTCATTACGGAGGTTGCCACAGCCGCTCCGCTGCTAGATCCGCCTGTGACATATTCCCTGTTGAACGGATTTCTGGCTGGTTCATCCGAGTTCAATCCGAAGGTTCCGAAGCCGAATTCGTCCATGTTTGTCTTGCCGATAAAAGTGAACTTCCTCTTCAGAAGGCGCTCCACCGCAGTTGCGTTGAATGGCGGGACATAGCCCTTGAGGATCCTCGATGACGCTGTCGTCTCCACGCCTTCGACGCAGAGGTTGTCCTTGGCGCTGAAAGGGTAGCCGCCCGTGTTCAGGAGGGTTATGTTGTTGAACGCATGCAGCTCTGCGTTGAGCTTTTTCAGCTCGGCCTCAAGCCTCTCGTAGTAACCATCGCCCGCTTTCTTGGAGTGAAATTCTTCTATGCTGCCACTCATTCTCTCACTGGCAAAGCCTAGACCTTCGGACCCACCACGTAAAAGCGGTAGGTCTTCGTATTGCTCAGCAGCCCCTGGACGTTGCCGAAAGGAACTACCTTGTCCTCCCGGAGCTTCTCCTGCATCTCCACGGGATGGTAGGCCTCCTTCTCCCTTCCGGTGTCGACCTTCGACACCTCGTCGAAGTAACTTATTATGTCATCGATGTCCTTGCGTATATCCTCCCGCTCCTTGGCGCTGAGCTTAAGCCTGCAGATTGCAACAAGCCGATCGAATTCGCGCTCCTCCATAAGGACCCACAAAAAGCAGCCCAATTCGTTAATTTACGATGGCTACAATGGCAGTTTTAAATATCGGGTGCCAAAGTATTTAAGGTTGGCGTATAGGCGGAATACCGTAACATTGCAAAAGGTATAAATGCTCAACAACCGTAATGGTATACGTATGCCGAAGGCTAAGTTTAACCTCAAGAACAAGGAAGAGAAGTTGCTGATCCTATCGGTAGATGTTGACAACGACCTTTACCGGAAGACCAAGATAAGCGGCCCGCTCCTCGGAAGGGTGCAGAACCTGAACGGCGCGACGCAGCTTGCACTTGCCGATCCGGAGGATTCCGATGCGAACGGCATGTTCTATGCAGTGAAGCTGTACGATAAGATGAAGGAGGAGGGATACCTAGTGAACATAGCCACGATAACGGGCAGCGAGGCGGAGGGCTATCATGCGGGAAACGAGGTGGCAAGGCAGCTCGACCTTGTGCTCAGGGCGAACAACGCCGATGCCTGCATACTGGTAACGGACGGCGCGAGCGACAAGCAGGTAATCCCGATAATAGAATCAAGGATCAGGATAAACGGCGTGCAGGTGGTCACGATAAAGCAGGCCGAGAAGCTTGAGAACACCTACTTTGCCATAATCGAGAAGCTGAAGGAGCCGCATTACTCAAGGATAGTCTTCGGTCTCCCTGCTCTTGTCATACTCCTGTTCACCATAAGCTACATCATAGGCGCAGGATGGTTCCTGCCGGCGGTACTGATAGGAATATATCTGATGGTCAAGGGCTTCGGGCTCGAGGAAGTTTTCATCTCATCGTTCCAGAAGTTCGGTTTCAGCATAGACAGGATGAGCTTCGTGTTCTACCTGAGCGCGATGCTGTTCGTCATAGCCGGCGGCTTCCTCGCAGCGTACGACTATTATTCGAACCTAAGCGTGACTAACAACGTGCTGGTATCTACCGCATACCTCATAGAGGGCTTCCTGCTTATGCTCCCGATAGCTCTGGTGCTGTACCTCATAGGCAGGATGATAGACGTGAGGAACGGCAGGTACATGTTCCGCGGCTTCAAGTACGGCATGTACATGACATCATCGATCATACTGTGGATACTTCTCTACTCCTTCACCGAATGGCTTGTTGGCCAGATCTACTTCAGCCAGCTGATAAACTACACCATAGCCGCCATAGCCATAGGCATAGTCGTGTCCATTACGACGAACCAGCTGAGGAAGCACGTGCTCAAGGACCAGAAGCTCAAGGACAAGATGGTCGTCAACGAGCTTGGCGCCATGATAGGGAAGATAGGTGGGATAGACATAAACCACGGCAAGATAGTCATAAACACGTCATTCGGCAATCCCATAACCTACAGCGTTGACAGGATCGTGGACGTGCAGGAGAAGGTAGTCATAAAGTAACCGGACCCTGTTTTCAGGACCTTCTGCTCCCGCTTAATCCAGACTGCCTGGCCCTGAAGCTTTCCACCATTGATAGTTCCTCCGGGGTAGGCTCCGAGATCTGCGCGATTGCCTTGTAAATACCGTTCCGGCACGATCCGACGGTGTTCTCGTAGGGGTTGCCCGGTATTGCAGAACCCAATTTCTCCAATTTCCGTATCTGCCCGAGGAACATCTCGACGGCCTTCCTGTATATCTTGTCTGCCTTGTCAGGTTGGCCATGCCCTTTGTACGAATCCCCTGCCAGCCTCATGTGCTCCGCAGCGTGAAAGCCGCCCACAATGCCCGCTCTCCTGTATTCACCGGACAGATCAAGATGTTCCCTCGCCTCGCTAGGCATTCTTCTTAAGGAAATCATGTTCCCACTCCAATACACCAGGCGTGTTTGTTGAGCATCAAGCGGCCCTCCTCAGAACTACTGCAATCAGCTCCGATTTTGTTCGGTTCTCTGGATCCGTTGTGGTTCTTGCTATGTCTTCAAAAACGCCTGCAAGTTCCCCAAGATTTACGTGGCTCCTGCCGATCTGCGAGATCAGCCTTTGCCTTGCCCTGATCAAGTCGGCTCTCCTTTCGGACTTGGTACTGGCAAATTCCGCTGCCATGTTGTCCATCTCCGCGGCCTCCCTTACGGCCAGCCTGGTCCTGTTAGAATCGATTACAAGCATGTATGCTGTAGAGGCCAGCAGGTACATCCTTCTCTTTTCAGCTGGATCTGCGGCAATCCCCGCAGCGTCCCTTAGATGCCCTGCGCGGTATCTCAGGGGATATTCTGACCCAGGGTTGGCTCTTGCATACATGCCCCATATCTTTGCTATCCTGAGGTGAATCCCGGCAAGACCATCTTCGCCTTTCGCAAGAGGCAAGGCCTCCATGAACATCTTGTCTATCTCAGAATAGCTGCGAGGTGCAGATTCCATCGACCTAAGGGCCGCTATGCCTTTTGCCAGTGCAGCGTCAACAGTCGCTTCTGCCATACGCACGCGTGGTCCTGCGCCCATTTTTATCAACGTCCTTAGTGCGTTTTTCTCATATTTAAAACAAATGGCCCTGATTGCAGGAACAAAGTGCATTTTAATATTTTGGGCTACTGATAGTATTGGGTCTTTTATGAAGGGGTTTGCGGAGATGAAGGTTCCTGGCGGCAAGCTTCTTGCGATAAGGGTCGATTATTCGGACAGGATAGACAAGATAGAGATACTCGGGGATTTCTTCATACACCCTGAGGAGTGCCTCGAGGCGATCGAGAACTCGCTCACGGGAATTGAGGCTGCTTCGAGCGCCTCTGAGATAGTTGAGAAGGTCGATGCAATAGTTGCAAGATACGATGCCGAGCTCATCGGCGTGAATTCCCAGGCGATAGCGGACACGATAAAGAGTGCATTGAAATGAACTGGCGCATCATAGAGCTTCAATCAAACACGGCCGCGATGAACATGGCCATAGACGATGCAGTGGCAAGGTTTGTCAAGCAGGGCTCCTCGAAGCCAACGATACGCTTCTATACCTGGAAGCCCAGCGCCGTCTCGATAGGCAGGTTCCAGAGCCTCGAGCACGAGGTCAACGTGAAGCGCTGCGAGGGCCTTGGTATAGACTACGTGCGCAGGATAACCGGAGGCGGGGCCGTATATCACGATTCCGGCGGCGAGATAACTTACAGTGTCATAGGGCCAGAGACCATGTTCCCCAAGGGGATAAGGGAGAGCTACTCATGCATATGCCAGTGGGTGATAAAGGGCCTGTCGAACATCGGCATCTGGGCGGAATTCGCGCCGATAAACGACATACTTGTGGAGGGCAAGAAGATCTCGGGTAACGCGCAGACAAGGCGCAACGGCATACTCCTGCAGCACGGCACCGTGCTCTATGACCTCAACATCAAGAAGATGTTCGGCGTGCTCAAGGTGAGCAAGGCCAAGATCTCCGACAAGATGATCAAGAACGTCGAGGACCGCGTCACCTCGGTGATCAGGCACAGGCCGGTCTCGTCGCGCGAGCTCTACAACGCGCTTCTCAAGGGCTTCACCGAAGGCAAGGAGTACGAGATGGGCGTGATAAGCAAGGAGGAGATGGAGTTTGCCGATGAGCTTGCGGAGAACACCTACTCGAGTAAGGAATGGAACTTCAGCAGATGACTACCTGCTGCTTTGGACGAGCGACTTCGCGAAGAACTCCCCCGCCCTGTAGGAGCTCCTGACAAAAGGCCCAGCCGCGACGTACCTGAATCCCATCCCGAGCGCCTTCTCCTTCAACTGCGCGAACTTCTCCGGCCTTACGTACTCCTTCACCTCGATGTGGTGCGCGCTTGGCCTGAGGTACTGCCCCATGGCAACGAAGTCCACACCGGCCGACCTCAGATCCCGGAGCGCGGTCACTATCTCGCCGTCGCTTTCGCCCATACCCAGCATCATCGCCGATTTTGTGTAGATGGAACTGTCAATCGATTTGATCTCGGACAGGACCTTCAGTGATTGGCGGTAATCGGCACGCCTGTCGCGGACGCTCGGGCTCAGTCTCTCAACGGTCTCTATGTTGTGGCCTATCACGTCAGGATGCGCGCCCGCTATCGCTTCAAGGCATGACCTGTCATCGCGGAAGTCTGGTATCAGCACCTCAATTGTCGTGCCGGGGCTTTGCGACTTTATCGCCCTTATGCATTCGGCGAAGTGGCCAGCGCCCTGGTCCGGAAGGTCGTCCCTGCAGACCGATGTCACGACAACATAGTCCAGCGCCCATTTCTTGATTACATCGGCAAGTTTCGCAGGCTCCTCCTTGTCTACACCAGCACCCTTCGCCCTCTTGCTTACAGCGCAGAAAGTGCAGCCGCGGGTGCAGAGGTCACCGAGCACCATGAATGTGGCGGTGCCGCCGCTCCAGCATTCGGTTATGTTGGGGCAGTGCGCCTCGACGCACACTGTGTGAAGCCCGTTGGCAACTATGGTATCCTTTATCTCTCCGTATTTGGCGGTAGAGGCCGGCTTTATCGAGAGCCATTCGGGAAGCATTCAACCCTCTTCGGAACTGTGTCGCGGTATTAACATTGGGGCTACCAATATTAATTCCTAACTGATATCCTGCTGCGATCAGGTCAACTTGCCTTCGAAGAGATTGAGATTGCTGGACCTTAGAACATTCCTCGCATACAGTTTCCGTTCTGGGTAAAACTTCACCGATGCGCCGACCAGGTAGGATGGTCCAAAACCCGAGACTGCTGCCATCACGCTGCCTATCGACCGTCCCGTGCAGACGTAATCCTCGACGCATACAACTGAACTGCCACGCGCCGCCTCCTTTATGACGGGCGCATGAGCCTTGAGGATTAGCGGCCTCTTGTCTCCCCTGCGCTTCGACTTGCGTATGAATCTTGCGTCAACGCCCAGAATGCCGGCAAGCGCGAACGCAACCTCGCTTGCGCCGCTGGCACATCCCACCACGAAGTCTGGGACGCCGATGTCCCCGTTTACAATGCGCTCGGTGAAGGATATGAGAAATGATTGTATGTTAACAGGATATATCCCGTTATGGTCTATGTTCCTCTGCTTCGTCCTGTAGGCCACGCGCTTTCCGATCGCACGTATATCTGGTTCTATCCTGGCCATGCCATCGATGAATGCCTCCATATCCGGATCGCCGAGATAATAGCTCGTAAGGAAGGCCCTGCTCGTGCCGAGCACCCCCTCCATCGCCCTCAAGGCGCTCGCCCTTGCGCTTATGTGCACCCCTCCTGCAAGCATGACATCGAGAAGCGGCTGGAAGCAGTAGTAGAGGCAGTTCCTTGCCATGTCCGGATCGTCCACGCCCTGCGCGTATCGGACAAGCTCCCTGAAGTTGCCGGCAGGGATCTCGTCAGGCCCCAGTGCGAGCGTGCCCGTGAGATCGGCCCCCTTGACCCTCCTGAGATTTGCCTTGAGGGCTGCAAGCCCGTCGCCATTAATGCCGTCGACGCTACTCTGCGCCGCTTCTGGCGAGGAACGCTCCCTGACCGTAGATCTAGGCATATTCACCGAAAAAAGTGATCCGCGACTGATATTTAAATCAAGCGATTGCATGGCAGCATTTAAGTATTTTGAACCATTACATGGCCTTGGGATTGCATGGCCATTGTCATGAGGCCAAAGACAGCGAGGGGGCGCGTGATAGCCCTTCTGCAGGACATAACCTTCGAAAGCGATGAGAAGGTGATAGCCTTCCTCGACGAGCTAAGGATGACGCTGAGGACAAGCAATGCGTTCATAAGGGCATACTCTGGCTATCCCGATGCGCTTGAGAGGCTCCTCACCGATACAAACAAGCGCATGAGCAGGCAAAGGAGCGAGATCGGAAGAAAGGGCATAGTGGAATACAGGGCGGCGCTGAGGGACGCGGAGCTCGACGGCCTTGTCGAGGCGCTCAGGGGCGTGCCGGAATGGCCGGGCTCGCCAAGGTTCATCGGATCAAAGGTTGCCCTTGATGTGGCCTACGCTATGGATGCCGCTGCCAAGATAATCAGGGAAAGCCGCATATACGATCCTGAAGGAAAAGAGCTGGTGGGGATACTCCGCCAGCTTCCGAACGGAAACGGCTCAGCCGCCGCTTCGAACGGCTCGAGAAATGGCCGTTCAGCTGATTGACTTCAGGGCGCTCATTACCTCCTCGTAGTTAGGCTCTACGCCAGGGTCATCGGATACCCACTTGTACCTTATCTTTCCTGTCGAATCGGCTATGAAGATTGACCTCTTTGCAGCAGTATAGCCCCTTACGTGCGCGAAGTCCTTCTGCACTATGTCGAACAGCTTTATCCCCTTCTTCTTGTAATCGCTGAGCACGGTGAAATTGAGCCCGTTCTTCTCCTTGAAGGCCTTGTTGGAGAAAGGCCCGTCGACGCTTATAGCGTAGATGCTCGCGTTCATCCCGTTCAGCCTTGAGATCCCATCCCTGAAGGTGCACATCTCCTTCGTGCAGACGCCGGTGAAAGCACCTGGGAAGAAGGCTATGACCGTGGGCTTTCCTGCGGCTGCCTTTGACAATTCTATCGGCTTCAGCTCCGTATCAACAAGTTTCAGCTTAGGCACGCTGTCTCCTATCTCTACCATATTAACACCGGGTAATATAGCGGAAACGAAGCTTTTAAACCATACCGTAGGGCTTTAATATCACAATTCACGTATATGATAAGGGCAAACCATGGCAGTTAATAGGACCGTTAGAGACACAACGCATCCGGCAGAGACACTCTTACGCGACGCTAGAAGGGGCTCAGAGCTGCCAGGGATTGAGAGCTCTACCCTCACGATGCTGAACAGGAAGGCGGATGCCGGCCTTCCTGGGGTCGGGGAGGCCATAGTAGAGCTTTCAGGAATCGAGGCGATAGAGGGAGCGCCACTTGCGAAGGCGCTGAGAGGCAGATCCGGTGGCAGGAAGCTCGGCCCTGTGAAACTGCGCGCAGCCGGCACCTCATCCGAGGAGAGCAGGGAAAGGATAAGGAGGTCCAATCTCAGCGGTTTAAACGACAGTGCCATAGCAAGGGAGATAGGGGTCAGCAGGACCACTATCAGAAAGAGAAGGAGGGAGATGGGTCTCGGCCCCGTCAGGAAGCATTACACTGGGGAGGAAATCAAGGAGCAGGACAGGCGCGTGAGGGAATTGCACGGGCAGGGGCTCAACGACCGTGAGATGGCCGTGGAATTTACCAAGATACACGGAAGGAAGGTCAGTGCAAAGACTGTGAGAAAATGGAGGATAAGGGCAGGGCTAGAACCCAACGGCACTGCCATAGTCCCCAGTACGGACGAGGAGATAGCAGAACAGAACAGAAGGGTGCTTGAGCTCCGCGGACAGGGATTGAGTGATGAACAGATAGCACTGGAGCTTTCGGTCAGCCAGTCAACTGCGAACAGGTGGAGGATCAGGGCGCAGAAGGCTGCGTCTCAGGAGCCGGCTCTCGCCTAGGGCTTCGCCTGGAATTGCCGTCTTTTAAAGCTACCAGGTTAGCCTTTAATATCAGGGAAGAGAACCTATTTTAGATTCCAATGGCACTAAAACCCATGATCAGCCGGAGGACTGCACGCCCCGAGTGCGTCAGGGAGCTTGAAGGGGTTACGACACTTGTTACCAATGCGATAAACTGCAGGAGGGCAGGTGACGACGAGCTCGCTGCATCGGGCTTCCTCAGGGCGGCACGGAGGGCAAGAGCCATAGCCGATGACGACATCAGGTTCGATCCGAAGACAAGGGTCGAGGCCTTTTCGGCCTCGGTGAGGCTTGAACTGATCGCAGGCAGGATAAAAGGGTTTGGGCTTAGAACCGTTGAAAAGCTCGAGGATGCGCTCAAGGAGCTTCTCCCGGAGCATGCCTACCTGGACTATCAATCAAGGATAAGGCCGCTGACGCTTGATAAAGGCCCTGGCGGCGGGGAGGAGATCCGTGCGCCTGTCGAGAGGTTCACCTACCCGATCCTCACCGGCAGGAGGCTGAGCGGCGCCGAGAGCGCAGCGTTCAAAGCAGCTGTAGAGAACAGCGAAGATTTTGCGGTTTACGTTGTGAGAGACAGGGAGCTCGGCATGTACATGTTCGGCGGGAAGGAGATGATACCAATAGCCGCATTCGCTGTTGACAAACCCTCGGCGGCGCGGCAGATCCTTACGGATAGGAGGCTTTACGGCCTGAGAGGCTATCAACCTGGTTACAGATATGAAGGCGGGCTTGAGAGGGCCGCGGCCAACACCATGAGAGATCTCATAATCCGTTTTGGAAGTGGATACGGCTTCTCCACGGATTTCTTAAAGGCCCCGGAGCTTGTCAAGCTGGACGAATTCACAAGGCCGCATCCCGAGTACGATGATTTCTGACCGGCGCGTCACCGTAACGCTTTTATAATGTCGATTGGATAATACTGTGGGAGACGCGGATGGATGAGACTGAAACGCCTACGCCCACTGTAAACGCGCAAAGATCAAGGGCAGCGGAGGAGTTGAACAGGGTCATCACCATAGTGATCAGGGAGCTCACAAACTCCATTGCAGAGGAACTGTCCGCGGAGCTCTCCAGGACGCTGAATGGCGTGGACATAGAGCAGGAGCTGAAGAACGGGATAGTGCCTTACATTGTCGCTTCTGGCACGCTCGGGCTGTCCGGCAGGGACATCGACAAGGACGGCGTCATGAAACTCATCGAATCGATAAACATCAAGCCCGACATGAACAGGCTGAACACCGTGGCGTCGCTGAGGTACAAGAACCGCATAGTCTACATAGTGGCGGTCTATTTCCTTATAGCGAACAGCATCGAGCCTACGGAGGCGGGCATAATGAGGGTAATATCTGCCCTTGACATACACCCTGACGCGAGCATTGCGGCGTACGTCATGGGCATATACAGGAAAAGGGTCGGCGCTGACAAGCCGCAGCTCAGCTTCTGAGAAGCAGATGGGATATAAATTAGTTTCTGCTTATGGGTATAATCAAACCTTATTGGTGAAGACATGGGTATGACAACTTACAACATGGCCCCTGAAGCGGAGCCCAAGAGGATAAACACAGGAGTGATAGGGCTGGACGACATACTGTACGGAGGCGTCCCTGTCGCGAACCAGACGATAGTCTCCGGCGATCCCGGAACGGGAAAGACGCTGCTGGGCTTCGAGATACTCTACAGGAACGCGAAGATAAACATACCCACCACCTTCATAACGCTCGAGGAGGGGAAGATAAACCTCATAGAGAACGTCAAGTCCGCCTACACTTACTTCGATGACATCGACGACCTTATCGCGAGCAAGCTGCTCCAGGTCTACGAGCTCCAGGTGCTCGACACCTTCAAGTCAAGGGAGAACTGGCAGGCGTTCATAGTTGGCATCAACAAGATAGTGCAGTCGAACGCCTCGAAGATACTCGTGCTCGATTCGCTCACGCCGCTGAGGCCCCTCGCCGAGGATGACAGGACATTCACGAGATCCATAAACTCGATGGTAGAGAACTTCAGGAACCTCGGCCTGACCACATTCATCAACACGGAGACCAACGCGGAGATAAAGAACGAGGCGCCGGGCCTTCTCGGGACCTACATGTTCGACGGAATGATAAGGCTCTCCACGAGCTCGGCGCAGAACAGCTTCCAGTACCTGATGCGCGTCATAAAGATGAGGAGGTCGAACCACAGGAACTCTGCGATGCCCTACGAGGTCACGCAGAAGGGCATAAACGTCTTCAAGTGACCGGAGCTAGGTCTCTGCAGTCGGAAGGGGAGCATGGTACTCTTCCCAGCTCACTCGCCTGGCCTTTATGGCATCCCTCAGGCTCCTCTCGGTCTGCGTGAGCGAGGCTGCTCCGCTCTTTACCTCCACGAATATCACTTCCTCGACATTATGGCCGCTCAGGCCCTTGAAGACCACGAAATCGACGGGGCTGCCTATGAACCTGGCCTCAGTAGGGTCGTACTCGAAATCAGGCAGGAACGGAGCGAGCTGCTCCGATATCCTGCCGGTGAGGCTGGCCCTGCTCATCTTCACGGATTCGGCCCTTCCCTTCTCCATCCTTGACCGGAACTCAAGCTCCTTCTTGTAGCCGACTATCTTCCATGCAACTATGAAGCCGATCGCTATCCCTGCGACCAGTGCAGCCGCGACCAATACAGAGGTAATGTCCAAGAGATCACCAGATAACCTTCCGATTGAAGATAGTTAAGCCTTGCCTAGGCACCCGCCCGCGGGGTGCCGAAACGCAACCGAAGGGCATGGTGGCTTTTTTAAGCCTTGACGCGCACATATATGTGGGATTGCATGGCCGTACCAATAGTCGGGGGCATATTGTCGGAGGTAGTGCTGCTGATAGGCATCTTCCTGGTGCTCTACATAATCTTCAAGCTTGGCAAGTTCATACTCGGCCTTCTCATCAACGTCGTCCTTGGCTTCATATCGATATTCGTCCTTAATGCGGTGTTCGGCCTCGGGATCACGCTTGGGCTCATCTCCATAGTAGTGATAGCGCTGCTCGGCCTTCCGGGAGCCGCGATAATAGTGATACTCAAGCTCTTGGGAATAAGCCTGTGATCGTGCCCGAAATGAAGCCGACCGCAATACTTTTATATTAAATGCGTTGCTTAGTTATCGATAGGCAGCCCTGAAAATCCAGTTTGATACTCCCGGAGATATCGAATCACCCAGTATGACTCATGGGCGGCCTGCGTGATTTCATGGCATTTAGTAGACAACACATATCAAAAGTCGAAACGGAGCGCATGATGGACCTGCACGTGCACAGGGCCATGCACCCGGGCGGATGGAACGATGGCAATTCCAGGGCGCGGCTGGAGCTCATGCTTGCGGATGACCCCGAGATAGTCACGAGACTCATAAGGAGGCATCCCTCTGTGCTGCTGCTCGACCCCCAGCTTGATAGCGGCAAGCATGGTTGGAGGAAGGCAAACCTCGCAGAGGTGGCGGCATTCCAGAGCGAAAAGGGCGCTGAGGAGGTATTCAGGCTCATTCTCCCTGACAGCGCGCTTCTCACGATCGACGGCCAGAAACTTCTCTCTGCTGTAGTCCCCAATTCCACTTTCGCAGTGAGGTCCCTTCTCCGCGATGCGCCGTACGTATTAGAGGCCGCAACCGGGTATGGCCCTCACGGTGAGATCGAGGGCAAGCTCGTGGATACCATAGTCCTGACAAACGTGGTCGATGCCGTTGACGTCAAGTTCCTGCCGTTGATAATGGACATGATGGGCAAGGGGATAGCCATACAAGACAGCACTCTCGTATCAGCTCTTCGAAACCTGCATTCTGCGCTTATCGGGGAATCGCTTGTGTACGTTGGCACAAGGGAGATAACCGGCCTGTTCTATACGGAGCACCCGCACCTGAGCGACAGGCTCAGGGGAAGGATAGCTTCAAAGCTGCAGGAAACCGCAACTGTCTTCGAGGACATGCTCAGGTAGTGAAGGCGCTTCCGGTGTGGATTATATATATTTGTATACACCTATTACCGGATGGGTGCTGATGGTTCTTGCCGATAGGATCTATGCTTATTCCCACGGGGTCATGGAAGGGAAGCTAGCCGGCACGGATTCCGATGCGATAAAGAAGAGCATCGTAGATTCCATATTCGTCTCTTACGGCGCAAGGAGATCGGAGCCGATAAAGATCGCGATGTCAGCGCTTCTCCCGAGCGCTGGAAAATTCAATTCCACTATATACTTTTCGAGAAAGACGGCCTCTGCGGACATCGCGACATTCATAAACGGGAGCATGACACGCTACCTCGACTACAGCGATACCTACCTGTCCAGGGAAGCCCTTCATCCTTCCGACAACATCCCCCCTATCCTCTCGTGCGCGGATTCATTGGGCATCAAAGGCGCGAGCGCGCTGAAGGCGATAAAGGCGGCGTACCAGGTGGTCTGCGCACTGTCTGATGCGGTGTCAATAAGGAACCGGGGATGGGACCACGTGACGTACGTATCGATATCCGCGGCGGCCGGCCTGGCAGGCCTTCTCGGGCTTGACGAGAAACGGTTCGTGAATTCGCTCAATCTCGCGGTAAACAACAACATAAGCATGAGGCAGACTAGGGCGGGTGAGCTCTCGATGTGGAAAGGATGCACGGCCGCGGATGCATCAAGGAACAGCGTCTTCGCAGTGCTTCTCGCAAGAGAGGGCTTTACCGGCCCTGCGCCGATATTCGAGGGCGAGATGGGTTTCTTCAAGCAGGTATCCGGCAGGTTCGAACTCGACCTGAAGAGAGACAGAATAACGAGGACCATGATAAAGAACTATCCGGTGGAGTACCATGCGATGAGCGGCGTTGATGCAGCCCTCAGGCTGAGGGGCAGAATTGAGGGTAAGATCAAGGAGATAAAGGTGGACACCTTCTCGGTAGCCCACAAGATAATAGTGGAGGGCGGCGAGAAGCTCAGGCCGAAAACGAAGGAGACAGCGGACCACAGCCTGCCATATATGATAGCATACACGCTGCTGCACGGCGCGCCCGGCCTGAATTCATACGCCAAACGGTACCTCTCGGACAAAAGGATAGCGAATCTCATAGGCATGATGCGTTTCAGGATATCAAAGGAATTCGATTCCATGTACCCGGAATATCTTCCCATAAAAATCACGGTATTGACGGACAGGGGGGCCTTCGAAGAGGAGGTGCGCGTGCCGAAAGGGCATTTCAGGGATCCGTATTCATGGGGGGACCTAAAGAACAAAGGGATCTCGATACTGGGGGATGAGGATTCTGTGAGCGAGATTATAAATCTTGGCAGAAGCATAGAGAACAGGTATGTGTCTGAGCTGTTCGATGTGATGGGCAATGTCGATCCTAAAGGATAACGTGAACCAAGGACCGGACGCGCTGATGAGGCTTGCGAAGAAGTCTTTCGTAGCAGCGCCGGGCGTATTCGATGGAATATCGGCGATGCTTGCAGAAAGGGCAGGATTCAAGGCCCTCTACCTCTCGGGATCGGGATTGGCTGGAAGGTCTGGTCTTCCCGATCTTTCCGTTACAACGTTGAGCGAGGTAGCCGATGAGACGAGAAGGATAACATCCGTTACAAGGCTCCCGCTCATAGTGGATGTAGATACCGGTTTTGGAGAGGTGCTGAACGTCATAAGAACGGTAAGGGCAATCGAATCTGCAGGGGCGTCGGCGATCCACATAGAGGATCAGGAGCTTCCGAAGAAATGCGGGCAGCTCTCGGGCAAGAGGCTAGTCACTGAAGAGGAGATGGCCAGGAAGGTAAGGGCCGCTGCCGCAACAAAGAAGAACAGGGACTTCATGGTGATCGCGAGGACCGATGCAAGGGCTGTGGAAGGCTTCAACGGCGCAGTGAGGCGCGCGAAGCTCTATATTGAGGCTGGCGCCGACGCGATCTTCCCTGAGGCTCTCGAGAGCGAGGACGAGTTCAGGAAATTCGCGAAGCAGGTGAAGGCGCCGCTGCTAGCCAACATGACAGAATTCGGGAGAAGCCCCATGCTCACCTCGAGAGAGCTCGAGTCGATGGGCTACAGGATGGTTATATTCCCGCTGACCGCGTTCAGGGCGTCTTTGCTGTCGATGGAACGCGCGTATTCCATGCTCTACAGGAGGGGCACGCAGCGCGAGTTCCTTGACAAGCTCATGACAAGGAAGGAGTTCTACGACATAATAGGCTATGACGGGTATGAGAAGGAGGACAAGGCGTTCTATAAATGGAGGAAATAGGCGTTCGCATGGAGCAGGGAGCAATAGAGGTGCCGAAGGGGCTGGACAAGGTCATAGTGGACAGGACGGGCATAGCCTCAACAGACAGCGACGGGAATCTCGTGTACCGCGGCTACAGGGCAGTGGACCTCGCCGAGAAGAGGTCGTTCGAGCAGACGGCGTACCTTGTCATGTACGGCCACCTTCCGGACAGCTCTGAAATCGAGGATTTCTCAAGGTTCCTCATGATAAACTACGGAATAGACGACAGCACGGAGAGGATAATGCAGCTAATGCCCAAGGACACCAAGCTGATAGACCTCCTGAGATCGGTGGTCTCCCTCGTTCCGCTGAAGGAGAAGAAAGACGACAAAATACTCATAGAAATAGGCGCGAAGATGCCGAGGATATCCTCAGACGGGTACAGGATCCTCAAGGGCATGCCGATACTCAAGGATGTGCAGGGCTCGTACGCGGAGCGCTTCTACTACCTGCTCACCGGGAATTACGATTCTGTAGGCGCGAGATACTTCGAGAAGATACTTATACTCTACATGGAACACGAGTTCAATGCCTCCACCTTCACCCTGAGGGTCGCCGCTTCCACTCTGACCGATCCGAGGGCGGCGGTGACTGCCGCCTTGGCCGCGCTGAAAGGGCCACTTCACGGAGGCGCAAATGCGGAGATACTTAACTACATGCTGAAGATGAAATCAACGGATGAGGCGGTCAAGTTCGTCGAAGACAAGCTCGCCAAGAAGGAGAAGATAATGGGCTTCGGGCACAGGATATACAAGAAGCTGGACCCAAGGGCGCAGTTCGCGAAGGAGCAGCTGAAGAGCCTTGCAAAGCTGAAGGACGCCGAGCAGCTGTACGATTATGCTGCGGCTATCGAGAAGGCGATGTGGGACAAGAAGCAGATACCGGCGAACCTCGATTTCTACGCGGCGACATGCTTCTACCTGCTCGGCATTGAAGAATCCTTCTATACCCCGATATTCGCGGCGTCGAGGCTGTTCGGGTGGGGAGCCCACTACATCGAGCAGGTGTCGGACAACAAACTCATACGCCCGGATTCGAAATACGTTGGGCCGGTAGGTTTGGAACTTTAGCCCGAAGCGTCATGATAACAACTATTCATAGGGAATGCGCTGTTTCAGACAGTTTAAATATCAGAAATTGCACAATCTTACCATAGCCAAATAACAGTAAAAATCCATATTTTAGCCTCGAGTGTGCGCATGCCAAACTTCAGAAGAATCAATGACATGGAGAAACGGCTGAGGCCATTGGTAACACAGGCGCTCTTCGCCGATGCCAGGAACGCCACTCCCGCAATGGCCGAGTTGGAGAGGCTTCTCATGGAGGACGAGCAGGCCTGCGTAACCCTTGCGAGGAAGTTCCCCGAGGCGATGCTGATAAAGGCGCCAAGATCCGGCGATTCCCTTGCGCACGTCTGCGTGGACATGTCAAGCGAGGCCGCGAGGATCGTATTCGAGACAATGGACCTTGAGATTGCTGTGGAGACGGAGATGGGGAGGATGCTATTGAAGAGCATCGCAGCGTCATCCGCGGAAGCCCTCGGGCAGATGATAAGCAGGATGCCGGGCGCGCTGGAATTCCTCATGCCACCGGAACCGGGGCTCGAGTTCGAGCACACCATAGCCGAATATGCGCTCGCAATCAATGCCATAGAGATAGTGGACATACCGTTTCTGCCGGTTCTTTCAAGGCTGCTCAGGAGCAACATTGAGATAAGCGAGGGTGTCCGCCAGTATGCGCTTGAAACACTCAACGAAGGTTTGATGGGCAGGGAGGGAATACGGTTCCGATACGGTATTGGCGGGGACGTGGAAGGCAGGCAATTGACTGCGGATGAGGAGACACTGGTCATGGAGCTCATGGGCGCATTGAGGGCGGCCTAAGACGATGATATTTATGAGGATAAAGCCGTGGGCAAAGAAGGAGAAGGTCCTGATAGGGGTTTCCCACGATTCGGATGACATAAGCCCGGTAGTCAGTGAATTAAAAGGCATAAAGGTCTCCAGGATCGCAGTCGAGGTGCCCGAGGGGTTTGACGGGAAGGGCGGGGAGCGCCATCTTCTGTTCTTCACGCCGCTGGTAAAGCATTTTCACAATGCAGGTGCGGCGATAATACCCATAGACGATGCGACGAGCAGGCCGCCGGTGCATCTGCAGCTCGCAATGGCAGTGGTCAGGGGAGAGCTGCGCGAGACGCAGTTATTTGCCACGGTCTCCCACTTGGAGATGGACCTGAGGAGCAATGGCTGCTACTGGCCTCCGGAGGAGTACCACAATGTTTCAGAGATGTTGCACGACCACGCCATGGCGCTCGAAGTCCTGAAGGGAGGCGATCCAAGGCTCGTGTGGAACCGCATGAACAGGTTCAGGGAGGCGCATATGCTCAGGGTGATAAGAGATACCGAGCCGGATGCGGTTGTGATAGGGTCTTCGCATGCCGAGGTTCTCAGGAGCGTTCTGCGCGATTACAGGCACGTGGATCTTTCAGTCCCTACGAGGTTGATAAGATGACATTCCGAAGGCAGGTCGAACAGGTGAAGCTGGACAGGGTCACCCATGCGATAGAGGAGCTCAGGGCCGCGTACGGTGAGAAGACCGACGAATTAAGGAGGGTCATCGAATCGTACCCCGAGGGAAAGATGCATCTGGCGCCGGAGTTCGAGCGCGGACTGCAGGAGCTGCTGCGAGCTGACCATTCCGAGAAGGTCCGCGGCCCTCCCGCGCCGCTCGCCCCGAAGTCAGCTTCTGAACTGTCGGATCTTATAACCCGCACGCTTGACCGTTCGATAGAGGAGATGCACGATCTGCACGGAGATATCTACCACCAGGTCGACGCCCTGGTAAAGGACATAAGTCCATACAAGGCGGCTGAGGTCAGGAAGATAGTAGATAGTGCACTTGAAGCATTGTTCGACAGGGAAGTTGCCGTACTGGAACAATCGCTCATGAGGGTTGCCAGGGCAAGGTCGCTCGACGAGGTCAGCCGGGCGGTAACAGTCGAAGCGGGCCAGCGCGAGGAATTCATTGACCTGCTTTCAGGAATGCGCAACTTCCTTGGGCATGGCAGGGATCTCGACATGGGATACATAGACGAGCACGTAAATATAGTGAGGGCGTGCGGGAACGGCAAAAGGCTGCTGCAGCTTGTCGAGCTGGAGACTTTGTAGACAAGCCATATAAGCTGTTGCCAGGGTAATCCATTAATGGCGTAGCGCCTTTGCGCTACGATGATTATCTATGGCTTCAGTGAGGATGCAGACGCTGGCAATAGAGCGGCCGAGTGGAAGCGCGGTGCGCCTTGAGCTGGAGAGTGAGATAACGGGATTGCTCAGGGAGATGATCGGCAGCAGGTTCGCAGACAAAAGGGGAGAGCTTCGTGGTGCTGGCGTCTTCTTCAAGCAGACGCACCGTGCGGACGAATACGAATTGCTTCGAAGGATGTATGGTGTTGTGCCCAAGCACATCCCGGCGCCTCTTGGCCTTGTCGTATCCAATGGGGGAGGAAGCAGGGCTGTGCACGGCTACATAATGGACCACATCAACGGAACAGATCTTGAGCATCCGCTGAGGCAGTGGCTTTTCGGCTTCAGGGAAGAGATAATCGCACAGTTAAGGGATGTTTTCGATGCTTTGCATTCTGCCGGAATAGCACACAATGACATAAACCCCAGCAACGTGATGGTAAGGGAAAGAGATGGAAGGATTTTTGTGATAGATCCAGATGCGCAGGTTCAGCGCGATGTACATGATCAATCGGAGAGGGCAGCCGAGGTTCAAGAGGACAGGGTCAAAGCGCAGGAGCTAATAGAGACCGTACGGCAGAGCCTGAGGACGGTTTGACCGCCCCGGTAGATTCCTAACCCTGTCGCTGCATTTATATATGAAAAAAGGCGGCATAATATATTGTGCCAGTAACAAAAACCCAACCCAGAATCGTGATTGCGGGAGATGGAAAGGAGCTCGTAGCGGAGCTCAGGAAGCTAGGATTCGGACCGGGTGATGTGTTCTTCAAGGGCATCAAAAGCGGGGAATCGTACAGATACTGGGGTTCTGGGATAACCTCGGTATACAGGGGTACGAGTGACAAGCCATTCTGGCCCGGAGAGGAATTCAGGGCACTGAGCGCCTTGCACGATGCCGCTCCGGATGGCGTGGTTATGCCGATTGCAGTGGTAAAAGGCAGAGATTCCTCAAGACCCGTTGGGTACGTGACGGAGATCGTACTAGGCAATACGTTGGATAACTACGTTGCGATGGTGGCGAAGGGCGTTTTCCCAAAAGAAGGTCATGCATCGAGATTGGAGCGGACTGTAGAGGTGGTCACCGGGCTCCATGCGCAGGGCCTCGCGCACGGCGATCTGCATGGCGGGAATATACTCATTACAGGTAGCGGAGTGAAGCTTTCGGATCCGAGGTTGGACAGCTCTGCAACTCTGGCGTCGAGAATCCACAACGACAGATTATACTTAAGAACATACAGAGAAAGGGCAGAATCGATAAGGGCATCATTGAGAAGGGAGTAGAGAACTTAAGTGATACTATGCTAGTCAGGAGAAGACCAAGGACCATCAAACCGGCCGGTGAGGGAGGCAGGATCGTCATGGAGATGTTCGACAGTGCATACAGGGACAGCAGGTTGGGGGAGCCACCATTCGAGGCAAGCAGCGTTTCCGATAGCAAACTGGCAGTCAGGCTTCTGGAATCGGCATTAAGGCCTGGAAGTGAGCTACTCTCACTCGGATCAGGCAGGGGATTGGACGAGGAGCGTCTTGCAAGGCAGGGGATCTCGGTCACGGCAGTCGATTTCTCTGCGGAAGCCGTGTCACAGTTGCAGGCCAGGGTAGAAAGGGAGGGCATACCCAACCTTACCGTCGTGCATGCGGATGTACTCAGGTATAGGATCAGGGGAAATTACGATGGCATAGTGGGCATAGGCATAATGCACGTGATAGATCCGGGGCGTATACCCGGACTGTTGAGGAAGATAGCACTGCACACCAGGCCGGGAGGGTTCAACCTCTACGAATACCCAAATGGGAAAGGGATGAGCATGGGATCTTTTGAACCAGGCGTCATTCCCGAGGATCCGACCTTTGGAGATATTGCAAGGGCTTTATACGTCGCAAACGGGTGGAGCTTCAGCTTAACGCAGGAATCTTTCGGAAAGGGCGGAAACAGGATTGTATTCGACACCGTTGTTGCGATGAATGCGCAGGGCGGCAAGACCGAGGACAAGTTCGGGATAGCGGAGACCTTGGCATCGGGCGTATAAAAATTATTTGGAATTTTTAACTGCATTAAATATCAGGAGATATGCAAGGTATTATCGTGACCAGCTATAAGACACGTATAGCAGCTGCTGAAGGAAATGCCGGTGCAGACCGAACCCTTGTTGCATGCGTCAGGCGAGACCTCAGAATAGAGCGTATGGATATTTCTGGATTGGCTGAAGCACAGAGGGACGGGATCGTGAGGCTTGCGGCGAGGGCATTTTTACCTTATGGAGACGAGCAGATGGGCATCCTGAGCAGTCTGACCGCATCGATAACCCCGTTGACTGCCATAGGTGTTGTGCAGGGTCGGGTGCATTACCCGCCGGGCCAAGCGTATGTGGTATCGGATAAAGATTCTGGGGAGATGATCGGATTCGCCATCGTAAAGAGGGTCGATGGAGCTGCGTCCTTCGCTTTTGGCGCAATAGCGCCGGAACGGCAGCGTGCAGGTGCATACAGGGAACTCACCATGGCAAGGATCCTGGATGCCATTGAAGAGGGTAGGACCGCCGTAAACATGCAGACAAAGAATCCGGTCGTAGCGCGCACAATACAGGAGTGCTTTGAGGAATGCCGCAGCAGAGGGATCATAAAGGATTTTGAGCTATTCGGCAGCCTGGCGGTGGAAAAGAGCATGAGGCCATTCAACTTGCCAGTATTGCATGTGCTTCCTCAGCATGAGGGCCTTTTATACGACATGCTCGCATTCAGATGGGTCATCGCAGGACATGAATGATACAATTCTTAGAAATGCGATAAGGATCTTAGAACAATGCCCAGATATATTAAAATAGAATTTAGAGGCGGTTAGTATCCCGAATATTCTCAGGAGAGGAGATGCAAAGGGCGTAACGGTCGTCACTGCGAAGAATGGGCAGGAGCTTGTCGGCCAAGTTCAGGGGCTGGGATATGATCCGTCCCAGGTGTTCCTCAAACACGACTGGCCGGGATATGAGGGCGCATTCAAGCATTCCAAGCTGAAGACGCATTGGCCGTCGCCCGTCATCACATTCGAGACTGAATACAGGGCGCTGGCCGAACTGCATGCGCAATTCCCGGACAATATCGCAACTCCAGTTGCACTTGTTAAAAGCGGGAGGAACCGTGTCTCAGGATACATTACAGAGTACATAGATGGGTTGCCGCTCTACCTTCTTGAAGAGAAACTCGATTTCGAAAGGATGGGAATAGCAGAAAAAATTGCCCTTTATGAGAGCATCTTGTTCCTGCTTAGGGACATCGGAGGTGCGGGCCTTGCGCACGGCGACCCGGGCAATCCGGGGAATATAGTCATACCGAAAGGCGGCGGAGTAAAGCTCATCGATCCGATGCCTGATGGGCAGGCGCACGATGTGGATCACGACACCATGCTTGACCTTGCCGAGACAATATTTGATTTGAGAAGGATTCAGGTGGAGGGAATGCTCCGCGATGCACATAGGGAATCATAGACAAACTATATTAGAATTTCTAGAAGAATGCTGGAATGTTATATTAACTGCTGTGAATATCAAAACTAGATTGGTAACGATATGCGAAAGCAAAAAGAACCTAAAGCACTTGATTATTTTGCAGCTTATCAGATATGGATTAAGTTATTTGACCCTTTTACCCCACAAAAGGTTAAAACTGCACTAGTTGATTTATTTAGAAGGGACCTGGAGATGCCATTTGATTGGAGCACATACCACGGCATAGAGTCTAAGGAGTTGATAGAGCAAATCAGGCATATGCAGCCTAACCGCACAATTGGTATTGTTATGACAGGAGGATACCCTTTTGGCAGAAGAGTCGTTGCTGCAGCAAATGAATTAGGTCATGATCCGAAAGTTGTACTACTGGGCGCGTCAGTAAGGAATTCCATGGGACCGAAGAAATTTAGGGATCGCTCGGCTATGGGATCAGAACAACTGTATGTCCCGAAGGACCATCTAGAGATATTATGTGGCAATCTAAGCACACCCATACTGTTGGTTGATGAGCCTCCTGATACAGGAGCTACTTTAAAAAAAATAGCACTTACATTAAGGGGGATTGGACATACTGGTGAAATACGCGTTATCACAACAAACTTAAGCATGGGCGTCATGTCTCTTGAAGAATGCATAGAACCACGACAAAATCTATTTGTAGTGTGGGCAAGGCCTCTTGCTATACTTACTGAAGCATCCTAGTGCAGTTTGATTAAATTGGAAGGTCTTCTTTTAATGTCTTAATTGTAGGTCTTTCCATATTTTCAGAATGAAAATGCATTTCCTTAAAGCTGCTTGTTCGGAATTTTTGGAAGAAGCCTGGTTTTGGTTAACCAATCCCGCTTGACCTGCAAAAGAGCCGAAAAAGGATGGATTTTCTCGTGAGGGCCTTTTCCCTACCAAATACATGGAAGTACTAAAATTTATTCCATACATATGACACGCATTTGGGACGCATGCAAAAATAGTGGAAGTGCACTTGCAGAAGCTTTCCGACGTTAAAATATTGCATGCATTAGGCCCTTCCTTGGGCCCGGATTTTCTTTTTGATGAATTACATGCCCTTAAAGATAGGCTCTTAAAACGCAGATAAATAGAATATCTGAAGACACTAAGACTTGGTTGGAAATACTGACATAATTTGGGGAGATGCCGGAAAAATTTTGACGGATCTCATCTTGATACATACGTATTTAGATAATCCTAGCCAGATGTCACACATTGAAGCAATGTTTAAGAATGATAAAATCTACAAGCTATTTGGTTAGCATGATGCAAAGAACGAGGGAGACGTATAGGGTAAGCACTAGAATTATAGGATCCGTAGCAGGAGGCGCAGTTTACGCAGGGCTTTCTGAAGGAGCAAATTTAGTTTTGAATCATCCTTACTCTTCAACACATATAGTTTCTGGTAGCCTGGGGAGTGCAGTTGGTATAGGGTTAGCAACATCGCTTCCTAGCTTAAGAAGGGGAGCCGTGCATCTAGGCAGTGCGCTTAGAGAAGCAGGCAGTACTTTTAAAACGGCACTTAAGGAAGCAAGGAGACAGGATCAATAATTGTGTTTGTTCTAGTTTCTATGCATATAAAGAAGCAGTTTACAATTCCTAACATTATCTCTGAGAACAGGTAAGTAGTGCCGATAATATATAAAATACTGAGATAAAGCTAGAATGACTAGACTGCGGCCAGCGAAAGATTCACATTAACGCTTTCCAGTTCCTTTGGAGGTATCCTCTTTGCTGCATTTAAGAATTCTATCCCTATTATATGGCCTTTTTTGTCCAAATCGATAATTGTTTCAGAATCGATCTTCTTGTTCTTAAAGAATTTTGCATTCCTAAACTTAACATATATTGCATCTGCTTTGGGATCAAAACTTATTTCCATACTATTCGCCCCAGAATATTGTCACGACAATTGTGTTATGCCTCTCTTTTAC
Source organism: Microcaldota archaeon (assembly GCA_028866835.1). Lineage (GTDB taxonomy): Archaea > Micrarchaeota > Micrarchaeia > Micrarchaeales > CABMGC01 > JAGWHJ01. Next base: position 30,717 of record JAGWHJ010000014.1, read on the forward strand.
ATATACTGCACTTATTATGTTGCCGTTCACATTTTTAACTGCTTGCTTTCTACCTGCATGTACGTCTACAACTTTATCTGGATTCGTTATACAGCTCTCAATCCATGCTTTCTTAATTTTCCTGAAGACCAATCTCTCTT
>JAGWHJ010000037.1 GCA_028866835.1 Microcaldota archaeon
TAACTTAGATTAAGTAAAATGATATATTAATTAATAAGTTTAGGGCTCAAACCTGTAAATACTATTGCTCTATCGGCTTTACCCAAACTAATACAACCTTTCCTCTTCAAACTCCAAGCGTAAGACTATAATTAAGCAAACCGTACCCAGCGTTTCACTTATTTTACATTAAAATAGAAAGTTTTAAATATGTGTTTAAACATATGTTTAATCGGTACCTATGTCAAAGACCATAACGATAAGGAATGTTGTATATGATCAACTGGCAAAGAGAAAGCAGCGCGGTGAGAGCTTCAGCGAGTTTTTCACAAGGCTTCTGGAACAGGATCGGCCAATTGAAGCACTTGAACGCCTGAGAGGGAGCATAGAATTTAAGAACCCAAAGGAAAAGGCAAAGTTACTGGCTGAGATAAGGGCAAAGCGTTCAGAGAGGAGATACTGATGATAGTAGTAGATACTGATGTCCTAATAGAGATATTAGATAAAAAGTCTGAATTTGGGCAGAAAGCACTAAGCAGGATAAAAGAAAGTATGGAGCCATTCGCAATAACCTCCCTCACTTTGCATGAGATGCTTTATGGCAAGATAAAGAAAGCCAAAGATATAAGCGACGCGCTTCAATTGAATGTCCTGAGTTATACAAAAGAAGATGCTACACTATCAGCTTCACTTGAGTATGGTGCAGAGGCACAAGGCAGAACTGTGTCGAGAATCGATTCCATGATTGCAGCTATTACAATAAATTATGGGGCAAAATTGTACACCAACAATACAAAAGACTTCAAAGATTTCGAAAGCCTTAAGTTCTTCTGAACTTTTGCTTCCGAGTTAGGCGTTATTACTACCGTCTTTAAGCCCGTACCCAGCGCTGTACTTATTCTCCAGAATCTCCGCCTTCTTCGGAGAATCCACCATAGCCATAAGGCCTTAGTATTCTTGATGCTCGTTCTAAAATTGTGTTAACCTCTGAAAGAGCCTCTCCAATGCCACTTACCCCTTTTCTATCAAATGCAATTGATGCCTCTCTTAAAAGATGCCCAACTTGCTGTGCGTCTTGGACCTGTTCGGTGGCAGATCTACTACCTATTGCAGGCCTTGTATCATAATCTCTGAATGCATCTATCAAGGACTGTTCCTGTGCTACCTCTGCTGAAATCTTTGCGCCTAAAACCAACCCTCCCGAACTCGTGAGATAATATTTCCCTGTTGGAAATGGACGTCTTACTAGTTCTATAAGACCTTTCTCAGAAAGGCTTCTTGCTGCTTGCAGTGTCTCTAACTCAAATGCGGATCTGGAAAATCCTAAAGCCTGGAGTTCATAAACGAAATGTTCGTAGCCTGCGCTATCAAATGGCATCAAGCCCGGTCCCTCATCTCGGGTATTTGAATAACCTATTCCCCCATGCTTGGCAGCGTACTTCAACAGCGCGGTCTCATTATCCGTAAGCTTGCCCGCCTCTTCTACAATTGCATGACGTGGCATTCTTCTTTGTTCCATAATCATCATGATGTAAATGCACGCTCTACATGTACTTGAATTCTGTCTGCCTCTGCAAGACCATCAGTTCCTCCTTTTGTTTTGCCGTAAGTCCGACCAGATCCGATTCAAATAACTTTTTGAGCTTGCTTGGCGGCATTCCATCGCGGCCCGATTCTATGGCTGCCATGTGCCCATTGCCATAGCCCAGCTCTCTCGCCAATTGTTCCACGCCTATGCCTTTCTCCTCCCTTATGCCCCTCAGCATGCCGCCGAACCTGATTATCGCAAGCCTTGCAGCCTCCCTTGACTGCTCCGATGGCCGATTGGGCTGCTTTCGCGACCCCACCAGCACCTCCAAGCCAGATTCCACCTCTTCGATCCTGTCCGCCAATAATGAAATGTCATTAGCCGTCTTAAGCAGTTTTGATTTTGCATCAGGCGCCATGCCCTGTGCGGCAGTAATCAACTCCGCTGACATGTCCCTCAGGAAGCTCTCTATCGGACCCTGCGGCACTTTTTGATGCAGATATGAAATGGCCGTTTCCACGGCGATTGTGAATCGTTCAGCGACCTCATCGGGGGCGGCCCTCCTGAGAGCTATGGCTAATTCGTCTCTCCTGACCTTGGTCTCATCCGGAATCCTAACCCGTCTGACGTTGACCATCTAAGATCAGGAAAATTAGGGAATTTTCTCATTCTTAAATGTGCTGGACCTGCTGCTCATGGCGCGCCTTCCTCATGCTCCGCACGAAGCCCTCCTCCATGCCTCTCAGCCACTCCCCTATCGGCACCTTCTCGCCCACAGGCAGGCCCACAGCCGCAAGCTGCCCTTCCCTCGGCGTAGAGTAGCTGCTTCTAGTCGTGCTAACGTGGGTAACTCTGTCTCTCAGAACGGAGAGGACGGCGAATTCGGTTGCATAGCCGAGCCCCGGCGCCGCCCTGTTCATGTCTCCGCGCGGGTACATGAAAGTATCGAAGAACACCTCCTTCGGCGCGTATTCGTCGGTCCTTGCTATGACTTCTCCGTCCTCCCTAGTGAATGTCATGTATATGTGCCCCAATGGGACAAGCGGCATCCTTGGATTGTATGAGGCCGAGTACCTGCCTATGGCCTTTTCCATGTCCGCCTGCCATGCCAGCGGCATCCTGGCGACGTCTGCCAGGCCGAGCCCCGGATAATAATTGTCTGGTATCTCTGGCAGAAGGTCGCTCATTCTCCCTGCATATGAGCAGAACTCCTCGTCCTTTGGCGCACGGGAATTCCTTGCTGCTTCCTTGTAACCGCTCCTGTATATTCCGATGAAAAGCCTCTCCCCTGCCAGAAGCTGCTCAGCCACGCTACCTGTATTTAATTTATCTGCCTTCTTGATCCGCTCAGCAACTGCCATGCAAATCAGGCAATAGGATATGCGGCCCTTTATCATACTTAAATGTAACGTTCAGCAGACGGTGCAGGACTGCTGGTTTGCCGCCTCTTGGAGCGCATACCATCCCGGCTTCTTCCATGCGTCTGGGTTTGTGCCGCACGACCCGCTGCCGGCCGGATAGCTTGAAGGCGTAGTGGCATAAATTGAGCATTCAATTCCATACCATGCATATGTGCCGTAATCCCTGTATCCGAAGAGCGTTATCATCGACACGTAGCCCGTCGATCGCGCCCATGTCACGAAGTTGTATATATTGTCGGCCTGGCCTGTAAGCGACCACTGCAGCGAATCGCCACTGGATTCACAGCTCTCCACTACCGTTGCAGTAGGCCAGCCCACTTCCGTCACATAAACGTTCTTTCCGGTATTGTTGTGCGCAGAAGCGACCGCAGCCCTGTTCCCCTGTCCTGACAGTGTGGTCGAGTATCCGCAGCCCCCGCCGTACGGGTGCACTGTGATGCCGTCATAATGGCTGCTTATTCCGGATACTGACTTAAATCCTGTCCACCAGGAGGTGTAGCAGTTGCCGCTGGCGCCGTTGGAGCACGGCTCCCATGCGGCGATGATGAGCGGGCTGTTAGATCCGTATTTTGCGTGGAAGACATTGTACGTGGCTTCCACAAGGTTTGCATAAGCGACGCCGTTCTGCGACGAATCAGCACCGCTGCCGAAGTACCAGTCGCCATAAGGCTCGTTCAATACCTCTACTGTTGGGCATTCCGATGCTCCGGCAGTGCAGTTTCCTTCGTACCAGTTGAGTGCGGTGTTTGCCCAGTTTGTCGCATTCGTGCAGCTGTTTCCGTTGCTGTTGCACCCCGCAAGGCCTATAACGCCTCCTTTGTCATAAGGCCCTGCGAACAGCGCATCGGTCTTGACCCCATACTGATAGTAGGTGCTGGGAAACTCCGTTCCCTGCGCGCCCTGGGCATCGATTCTGACGATGTTCTCGCCAGTGCCGGACATGTCCTGGGCATGGACAGTGCCCCAGCCTCCGTTCATCCCTACCATCATGCCCGTGGATCCAGATATCGTGGTGGTTGATCCCTGCACGGTGGTTGTCGACTGTGCCGAGGTGGTGCTGGTGGACGAGCAGGCCGGCCACGCTATCGAGACCTCGTTGGTAGACCAGTCCGTTCCTGCACTGCCTACCGCAGAAACCCCATAATATAAGGTTCCGCACGCAGTGGGCGGCGTCCAGCTAGTCGCATGGCTAAGGTTCAGGTAGGTGGTGGTGCGGCTTGTGTCGTTCCTCGGGCCGTTGCTTATCGCTCCTCCGTAGTAGCTAGCCGCAGATTCTGCTGCCCATGTTATCGTATGACCGCTTATGCTCAATGTCGGCGAATACAACTGCGAAGAGGTTGTTGTGCTTGATGACATGGTTGTTGATGAAATCGTGCTGGACGAGGTCGTGCTTGACGTTGTTGCCTTTGTCGTAGACGAGGTCGATGTAGTCGTGCACGCGGGCCACGTAATCGATACCTCATTCGTCGACCATTGGCCTCCGTTGGTGCCAACTGCGGAAACCCCGTAGTAGAGCGTCTGGCCGCATGCGGCAGGAGGCGTCCAGCTCGTTGCCTTGCTGAGATTCAGGTAAGTGGTGGAACGGTTTGTATTTCTTGGGCCGTTGCTTATCGCGCCCCCATAATACATCGCGGCCGATTCAGCGGCCCATGTTATCGTGTGCCCGCTTATGTTTAGCGTCGGCGCATAAACCTGGTTCTGCACCGTTGTAGTGGATGAAGTGGATGTCGACGTAGAAATAGATGTTGATGTCGTTGTTGGAGCCGTCGTCGAACTTGAGATTGCAGTGGTCGTAGTCTTTGAGGTCGTCGTAGAGGCCACTGATGTTGTGGTGGATGATGATGTGGTCGAGGATGTTGTTGAGCTGCCAGGCCACACTATCTCCTCCTCGTTAGTGGACCACTGCACCGTTCCCGACGCGTTGACAGCCGCCACTCCGTAATAGAGCAGGTTCCCTGGAGATGGGCTGGGCGTCCAGCTCGTCACGTTGCTGAGGTTTATGTAGGTTGTCATGCGCCCCGACGCGTTCCTTGGCATGTTGCTGATGGCTCCCTTGTAGTACGATGCAGCAGGTTCGGCGGCCCACGTGATAGTATCGCCGCTCTTGTTGAGCGTCGGTGCATACACCTGATTGGAGGGTATCGAGGTGGTCGAGCTTGATGATATTGTGGAATTTGCCGTGCTTGAGGATATCGTGACTATCGATGTCGTTGCGCCAGTTGTCTGGGCAGACGTAACAGAAGTCGCATGCGTTGTCTGGACGGTTGTAATGGTTGTTTTAGCTGAAGTCGTTTGCGATATTGTCGTCGAGCTGGCTGCAGTGGTGATTGGCACGGTTGTCAATGACGTTCGGAGTGTTGTAGATGTTGTGTTGTGGTGGTAAAATCCCCTGAACAAGTTTGACCACCATCCAGAAAAGCCTGCCCAGAAGTTCGAGAACCAGTCGGACAGCCAGTTCAGTGTCACTTCGTCATGAGAAATATTCGCTGCGTTGGCATTTCCAGTCCCTGCCTGAGACGCATAAATCGGTGTAATGATGGCTGAAAAGGCTATGAGCATGAATGATACGGCTCTCAGGTTGATGCTGACCATTCTATCAATCCTATTCCTCTTCATTCAATGCTTATAAATTTTTGTGCTTGGGCAATTTTCATCCCAATGGTATTTTAAAGCCTCGACACCTGATACATGTGGCGAATGAATGCCTTCGGATAAGGGAAAGTCACCAAATGATGGGTCAAAAGG
>JAGWHJ010000015.1 GCA_028866835.1 Microcaldota archaeon
CTGTCTTCGAAGCTTATTATCCTCAGCACGCTCGAAAGGTCTATGCTGCCATACGAGACCCCGCTCTCGTAGGAATCCCTGAGCATGTAGTCGGATTTGTCGGCATCCAGAGCAGATGATATCAGCATGCTGTATTTGTCCTTGTTTTTCCCTGACATGAGGTCTATTATCTCTTTCGCACTGTAGTTCTCCAGGTCATCCTTGAAATAAGCCCTTATTATGTCAATCCCGTTCTCAACATGGCTCTTCCCACGGAAACGTTTAACTATCAGAGCCTCTGCGGTGTGCGACAGCGGGTAATGCCCCACATCGTGCAGCAGGGCGGCGATCCTCAATTTCTGAAGCTGGTCCCTATCCACCTCCTCGTCTTTTATCACATTCTTTGTATAGAGGTCAACTACGAACATCGTGCCGACGCTGTGTGAAAACCGCGTGTGCGTGGCACCTGGGAAAACGAGGTCAGTGGCGCCAAGCTGCCTTATGTGCCTGAGCCTCTGGAAGACCGGATTGTCAATGATCCTCAATTCCTGCTCCGTAACCCCTATGTATCCATGTACATTGTCATTGATCTGCTTCTTGAATTCCAAGTTCATTCAAAACTACCTTGCGCCAGATATGCGCACGGGCCCCCTTACAACTAAACACGCATAGGATATTAAATATATTCTGCTCTAGATTTGATGGTATTGAATGCCTAGCATAACGGATTTTGCTAATTTTGACATCAGAGTTGGGCGGATAGCCGCTGTCGACGAACACACCGCAGCAAGGAAACCAATGTACAAGCTCACGGTTGAGTTTGGCGGCGAGATAGGGGCGAGGACGGTCATCGCGGGAATAATGGACCGCTATTCAAAGGAGGAGCTGGCAGGCAAGAAGGCAGTATTCATAGTAAATCTTGATCCAAAGAACATAGCAGGAGTCGAATCGCAGGGCATGCTCCTTGCCGCGGAGGACGGGGCGACAGTCTCGGTACTGGTCCCTGACAGGGACGTTGCAATAGGCAGCAAGATACACTAGATGATGATTTGAAATTAGTAGTCGTAGGGCTGCCTGGGGCAGGAAAGAGCACAGCCGCTGAGATACTTAAGGAAGAAGGTTTCCAAGTGATAGAATTCAGCGATTTCTGGAAGGAGCAGATGAAAGCCCGCGGAATTCCTTTCTCTGATGTCAAGGCCGGCAAACAGCTCTCCCTTGACCTTAGGGTAGAGTTCGGCCCCGATATCTTCGCAAGGGAGGTTGTCCATAGGATAAAGAAAGGTGCAAGAGACGTTGTAATAATGGGAATGAGGAGCACGTATGAGCTAGATTACCTCAAGGAACACATATCTGGGCTTAAGGTCGTTGCGCTCATCACTCCGCTCGAAACGCGTTTCACGAGGATGAACCACAGGAAGAAACCAGACGATCCTAAGAACATAGAGGAGTTGAAATGGAGGGACGTGCTTGAGGAACGCGGTTTCAAGAACGACAAGGCCGAGGAGAAGCACGGGCTCCTAGTACTGATAAAGAACGCGGACTATGCGATATCAAACACCGGTACAAGGGACAAGCTTAAATCTGATTTTCTTGATCTAATAAAGGCCATCGGCCAGGGAAAGTAAACAGCTGATAGCAATTTAAGCAGATGCGGCTCATATCAGAACATGCGCGCCTTCATCGCTGTGGACCTGCCTGAAAACATAAAGGATAATCTATGGAAGGTCGTTTCGGGGATTACCGCAGGAGGTGTTACGCGTGTCAAAAAGGAAGCGATGCACATAACATTGGTCTTTCTCGGCTCCCTTAATGACGACGAGGTGGCCGGTGTAAAGGCGGCCATGGATTCTATAAGATCCAGCGAGTTCGAGGTGGGGATTGACGGGGTATCCTACTTCTCCCCCAAGCAGCTGAGGGTCGTATTTGCGGCAGTCGGGCAAGGAGCAGAGAAGCTAATCGACATCTACAAGCAGCTTTCTGCGAGCCTCTCTTCTAATGGCATCGATTACAGCGGAGAGCGAGAATATCGCCCGCACGTTACCCTGCTGAGGGTCAAGGACCAAAGGACTGCGGCGACCATCAGGGCGGCGATGTACAGGAACAATGACATTAAATTCGGCAAGTTCACTGTCCGCAGCATAGCCCTCAAAGAGAGCATGCTTACCGGGGAAGGCCCCAGGTACCGTACACTATATGTACTTAAGCTCTGAGAACTGGATGTCCTCCCTCTTTATCGAGCTGTTGATGAGCTCACCGGGCCGGTAAATCCTGTTCTCCAACAGCAGATTGTAGGTAGCTCCTGTCTTAAGGTCGAATACGATATGCCTTATCTCTTCACCAAAGAGGTCGATCTCTGCAACGCCCTTCTTCTTGAAAGCCTTCATCTGGCCCATGGACATGATCGAATCAAGGTTCTCGGCGAGCACGGACTGCCCGTTCTGGAGGCCAATCGCCCTGATTTCGATGTTGGGGTTCGCGAACTTGCTCAGGTACCTAGGTAGCATTGCCCCCCTGTCCCGCTTGTTTAAGGGCTGAAGCGTTCTCATCACGATGGCCTTCCTAGTATTGACGTCAAACACCGACAGGAAGAGGTCGAACGAGATCTTCTTGGCTATGATGTACCTCCTTATGTCAGAGTACTGCACAAATGTCGCTTCTCCCTCCCCGACCTCAAGGCTTATGTCGTGCAACTGCCTAACCGACGCGTTCCACCTAGCCCCAGAATTGAGATAAACCCTCTTAGTGCCCATTGATGACAGCAGTAGCTTTCTATAAGCCTCAAACAGGTCCATTCCCTCACATGCCTTTAAAGGCATTAGGCATAACCTATATTTATATATATTACTGCATATAGTCATTATTCGTCAAAGCTCTTGCTTTACGGCTGAGAAAATGAAGATTACTATAGAAGAAAGTACACCTTTAGCGTTGCGATTCAAGATCAGCGGCACCAACTACCAGCTTGCCAACACGATAAGGAGGACGATGATAAGCGCTGTGGAGTGCTTTGCAATAGATTCAGTGACAATGTACGAAAACAGCAGCGCCATATTCGATGAATACATCGCACACAGGGTGGGACTGGTCCCGCTAAAGACGCCAAGCGACTACACCGAAAAGGACGAGGTGATGTTCTCGCTTAATGTCGAAGGACCTGCAACCGCCTATTCAAAGGACCTAAAGAGCAATGACAACGCGGTGGTTGTAGCCAACGGCAACATCCCTATAATAAAGCTTGCCGAGGGCCAGAAGGTCAGGCTCGAGGGCAAGGCGATACTGCGGAGCTCATCCGCAAGGAGCTCGAAGTTCCAGCCCGGGCTCATAACCTACAAGCCCCTGAACGACACGGACTTCGAATTTTATATTGAAACTTTCGGGCAGATGACCCCGATGGAAATCCTCAACAGGGCGTTAAGTATAATAAACAGCCACCTCAAAGAAGTATATAAAGAGCTGAAGAAGTAGCTGCGCAGGGGTGGCAGAGCTTGGTCAAATGCGCTGGCTTGAGGGGTCAGTAGCTTTAGTGCTTGCGTGAGTTCAAATCTCACCCCCTGCATAAAGTGATAAAATGAGCGAGTTAGAGAGTGCGGATATAAGGAAGTGGCTCGAAGCCGTCTCCAGCTCCGGCTCCGAGAAGAAGAACCATAGGCTAAGGGCTTACCTCGCGGAGCTCGCATCAAAACCTAAGAGGCAGAGGGTAAGCGTGAACCTCAACAAGCTGGACAAGATATCAAAGGACGGCGAGAACATAATCGTCCCTGGCAAGGTACTCGGCTTCGGCAGCATAAGCAAAAAGATAAATATCTCGGCAATCAGATACTCAAAGGACGCCATCCACAAGCTGAAAGGCTCGGGATCGACACTTGTCAGCATAGAGGAAATGATGAAGAAAGACAGTGTAAGGATAATTGTTTAGTGCTTTTTATGGACCAGATAATAATCGACGGCAGCAGCAAAATCCTCGGAAGAGAGGCCAGCTTCGTCGCAAAGCAGCTGCTCAGCAACAAGAACGTTGTAATCATAAACGCCGAAAAGATGGTCATAAGCGGGCACAGGAAGGACATACTCACGAAGTACAAGGACCTTGTGGAACTTAAGGACAAGGCAAACCCCGAGCACTCCCCTTACTGGTCTAGAAGGCCGGACCTCTTCGTGAAGAGGGTAATAAGGGGCATGCTCCCGTACAAGAGGCCGAAGGGAAAGGCAGCGTACAAGAACTTGCGCGTCTACATAGGCGTCCCGCACAATCTCAAGGACGCGAAGGTACGCGTTGCTGAGGGCAAGAACCCAAACGAGATATACGAGAACATAATGACGATAAAAGAGCTCACGACACTGCTCGGATACAAGTCAAATGCATAAGATGGAAACATGGGCGCGAGACAATTTCAAAGGATGGCGGATGCATTGGACAGGAGAGTTGTCTTCGGGGCGCAGACTGGCGATCTTGAAATGGTCCAAAGGGCGCATGCTGAGGGCGGAGACCTCAACGCGGCCGGAGGCAGGCCTCTCAAATATGCATTCGTACACGGAAACCGCGCAATGCAGGAATGGCTTGCCAGGAACGGTGCAGATCTTGGATTGATGTTCAACGGCCACGGGCCAAGCGCGCTTGTCTGCGACCATTGCAGCCAGACACTCTCCGCAGAGGAAATGACGCGAGAGGTTAATAGGGTGTATGGAGCAATAACAAGGAATGTCAGCGGACCTGCATCTACGCTGCGCCAAATGAGGAGATGATATTTATGGCAAATGAGGCGAAGGGAACTGAAAATCTCGACAAGGAGCTGAGTAGCCTTTACCAGGAGAAGGCACAGGTAAAGCGGGAGGTCAAGAAGACCGCCTCGAAGTCGAAGAAAAAGGCAGTTTCTAAGATCAAGATAGTCACTGCTAAGGGCAAGAGAAAGAGGGCCATAGCCAGGGCCACTATAAGGCCTGGCAGGGGCAGGATATACATCAACAAGATAGATGTCAACTTCATGAAGCCTGCGGAGATAAGAGCCTTAATAACCGAGCCAATAACGCTCACCGACCTAACCGATGACATAATGTCAAGCTCGGACATCAGCGTCAATGTCAGTGGCGGAGGCTCTTCGGGCCAGGCCCAGGCCGCAAGGGCTGCAATCGCGAAAGTGCTGCTAAAGGCGTCCTCCAGCGAGGCGCTGAGAAAGGCATATATAGATTACGACAGAACCATGATTGCCGATGACTACAGGCGCGTTGAACCGAAGAAGTTCAAGGGGCCGAAGGCGAGGGCAAGGTTCCAGAAATCTTACAGATAGAGTGATACCATGATGATACCGATAAGGTGTTTCTCCTGCGGGCAGGTCGTAGCAGACAAGTGGGAGGAGTACAACAACCGCGTTAATGTTAACCACGAGGATTCAGAAAAAGTGCTTAAGGACCTCGGCGTAAAGCGCTACTGCTGCAGGCGAATGCTCGTGAGCCACGTCGAGCTTATCGATGAGATAATAAACTACAGCAGGAAGTAAGGCTTAAAAAGCAGACGATATAATAACTAACTGCGGGGTCGTCTGCTAGCTTGGTTAGGCTCTGTGCTTAGGGAGCACATGACCCGAGATGACTTCACGGGAATTCAAAATGGCTTACATGAAAATCTCGGCGACCCCGAATAAATGGTGAAACAATGGTAAACGAACAGCTGATTGACCAGACGTCATACCTGGACGCGGGCATACACATCGGCACTAAGATAAAGACGCCTGGGATGAAACAATTCATCTACAAGACAAGGGAGGACGGCCTCTACCTTCTCGACCTTAACACTATAGATGAGAAAATACGCGATGCGGCCAGGCTTCTCGCCAAGTACGAGACGAAGGACATAGTCATCACCGCATCAAGAATATACGCCATAGCTGCAGCCGCAAAGTTTGCCGAGATAACAAAGGCAAAGCTGATAAGCGGCAGGGTTGTGCCTGGCATATTCACAAATCCCAACCGCGACGACTTCATAGAACCTAGCATAATACTCATAAGCGACACAAGGAACGAGAGGCAGGCGGTCAAGGAGGCAAGCAAGACCAACATACCAATAGTCGCTCTCTGCGACACAGACAACTGGATAAAGTTCGTCGACCTCGTAATTCCGTGCAACAACAAGGGCAGGCGGTCGCTGGCGCTTGTCTACTTCCTCCTTGCAAGGGAATTCATGAAAGAGAAAGGATTAATAAAATCCAACGAGGAATTCAATTACAAGGTCTCCGACTTCGAGGCGAAGATGGAGATGAAGGCGAAATAATTGGCCCATCTGAAAAACAGGCAAAAGCTCCAGGCAGCCATAGATTTCATTGCTTCGTACGGCATGGCCCTGATAGTAATACTCATAGCACTCGTTATAATATTCCGAATAGGGACAAGCAACACCGGCATCTCGGCTCCATCATGCACGGCAGTTCCGGGGTTCACATGCGACTTCTTCTCGATAACCACAAACGGCCTCCTCACGGTCAGGCTCACGCAGGCCATAGGAAGTCCTATAACAATAAACGGCGTTGCCTGCTCCACGAGCCTTAATGCTACCGGGAACGCGCCGCAGTACGGTAACGTGCACGTCGGTTCCAAGACAAAGTATTACCTGCCAGCGACTTACCCTGTCGGGAACGTGATCTACAGCGATGCATACTATATAATCAAGATATACTGTTACGGCCCCGGAGGCATAGCCAGGCAGCCCCTGGGCAACTCGTTCACCGGCTACATATGGCTGAACTACAGCATACCTAATTACGGCAGCGAAACGCAGCGCATAGCAACCGTGACGACCCCGTACATCTAATTCTCTATCTTGGTGAAAAGGTAGCTCCCCTTCTTCGGCTTTCCATCAAATTTGCCGAACCTGCAGTCCTTCAGGTAGCCCTGCCCAACTCCTAGCTGGCTGCGCATCTTCGCGGAAGTCGACGGCATGAAAGGGCCTATCATTATCGATATAACCCTGCATGCTTCAAGAAGGTTGTAAAGGACGTTGCCCAGCGCGTCGCCCTGGAGTTTCCAAGGTTCCTTCTCGTTGACATACCTGTTCGCCTCCCTGACGAATGCCCATATCTCATTGAGAGCCCCGAAGAGGTCAAGCTCGAGCATGAGCGCATCTATCCTCTTTATGTCAAGGTGCTTATCAAGCTCAGGAGTGCCCTCTATATTGCCATCGAACCTCTCCGCGAGGGAGAGGACCCTGTAGACCAGATTTCCAAGGTCCGCCACAAGCTCCCCGTTTATCCTGGCCTTCAGCGCCGCCTCTGAGAAATCCCCGTCCTCACCAAGCGGTTTCTCCCTGATAAGGAAATAGCGGAACGCGTCAACGCCGTAGGCCTTTGATATCTTGATAGGGTCAATGACGTTGCCTACTGATTTGCTCATCTTCTTCCCATCGACGGTCCACCATCCGTGCGCAAAGACCTTTCTCGGTATGGGAATGTCCGCTGACATGAGCATCGCTGGCCAGATGACAGTATGGAACCAGTTTATCTCCTTCCCGACCAGATGCACATCGGCAGGCCAGAACTCACCGAATCTTCCCTTGCCAGGCCATCCAAGCACGGTCATGTAACCGAGCAGTGCCTCCACCCAGACGTAGACAGTATGCTTGCTGTCGCCGGGGAACGGTATTCCCCAGACAAGCGAGGGCCTTGTTATGCTCAGGTCCTTAAGGCCGCCCCTGACCCGGTTCTTGACCTCATCCGCCCTGTAGGATGGCGAGAGAAAAGAGGGGTTCTTTGCATACAGGCCTAACAGCAGGTCCTGGTATCTGCCAAGCTTGAAGAAATAGCTCTCCTCCTTTACCCTTGTGACAGCCCTTCCGCACTCCGGGCACTTGCCGTCCCTGAGCTGGGTGTCCGTAATGAAAGTCTCGTCATGGACGCAGTACCATCCCTCGTAGAAGCCCTTGTATATGTCCCCTGCCTTTTTCAGCCTTGCAAGGAAATCGGGGACCGCGGCCTCGTGCCTCTTCTCCGAGGTCCTTATGAAATCATCATATGAGATGTCGAGCGAGCCCCATGCCTTCTTCCATGTCTCAACCAATCCGTCAACATAGGCTTGTGGGTCCTTCTTAAGCTGCTCGGCCGCCTTCTGGTTCTTCTCCCCATGCTCGTCGCTCCCGGTGACGAAGAAGACGTCATCGCCCCTCATCCTGTGCCATCGTGAGATGACGTCAGCAGCTATGGTCGCAGATGCATGCCCTATGTGCGGATTCCCATTCAGGTAGTAAAGGGGTGTCGTGATATAGAATTTAGCCAAAATAACCACCAGATACGCTTCCCGGGCAGGATCCCAGTGTCAGTTCCAGTATTCGCCCTATTATATAGATAAACTCTATATATCTCCTAATTTTTAATCTTTTTTATCCATGTATAAAGGCCATTTCCTAGTGATTCTATATGGATGCTGTACTGTCTGAAGAGATTGCAAACAGATTCATAGAATTCTTCAACTCCTACTATCCGGACCAGATAAACGAGATGTTCGTCAGCTATCCCTCAAAGAGAAGCGTAATGATAGACATAGCAAATCTAGAGAAGTTCGATGTGGACCTTGCCAACGAGCTCATGCAGGAGCCAGACATGATAATACCCATAGCTAACTCGGCGCTCCTCAAGCTCAATCCAGCCATACCTATAACAGAGCCCGTCTATGCGAGGTTCTTCAACGCAGAATCCAATGCCCCGCTCATACAGGACGTCGGCTCCGAGAACATCGGACGCCTTCTTACCCTTGACGCGCTTGTTGTCAAGAGGTCGGAGATAACACCGAAGGTAAGCATAGGCAAGTTCAAATGCTCCTTCTGCGCCACCGAGATAACGGCGAGGATTGACAAGGACAATGTCCAGGAGATATGCCCTCAGTGCAGGAGAAGATCGCTTAAGCAGATAAACAACGAGTCTAAGTTCGTCAACATGCAGCGCATAGCAGTGCAGGATCCGCTCGAGAGGCTGAGGGGCAGCACACCAACCTGGCACCTGGAGGTCTGGCTTGAGGACGATCTTGTCAACACGACGATACCGGGGGACAGGATAGACATAACAGGCACGCTGCGGATCAAGCCAAGGAAGACCTTCAGGGGCAAGGAGGACAAACTGCTCTTCACAATGTACTTCGAGAGCGTCTCGATAAGGCACAAGCAGAAGGAGTTTGCCGACTTGGAGATAAGCCAGGACGAGGAGCGCATAATAAAGGAGATGTCAAAGGACCCGCAGATATTCGAGAAGGTGGCGAAGTCGATAGCGCCATCAATATACGGACACGATGAGATAAAGAAGGCGCTCGCACTGCAGCTCTTCGGCGGCACGCCAGACAAGAAGCTTATCGACGGAGGCAACATAAGGAGCGACATACACATACTATTGATAGGAGACCCAGGCAGCGCAAAGACGAGGCTCCTGCAGGCCGTAACCTCGATAGTCCCGAAGGGAATATACGTCAGCGGAAAATCCACCAGCTCTGCAGGATTGACCGCCGCTGCAGAGAGGGATGAATTCTCCGAAGGGGGCTGGACCCTGAAGGCCGGAGCCCTGGTACTCGGGCACGGCGGGTCGGTAAGCATAGACGAATTCGATAAGATAACGAAAGAAGACCAATCCGGGCTTCTCGAGGCATTGGAATCACAGACAATCAGCGTGGCAAAGGCCGGAATAGTGGCAAAGTTCTCCGCGAAGACCTCCATCCTCGCAGCTGCAAACCCCAAGTTCGGCAGGTTCGACCCCAACCAGTACCCCGTCGACCAGTTCGACATACCACCGGCGCTCATGTCAAGGTTTGACCTGATCTTTCCTATAAAGGACGTTACCGATGAGGAGACCGACAGGAAGATAGCAAGGCACATACTCACGCAATACGAGGCCGCAGGTGCCCAGATCGCTGGGCTCAAGGAGTATGAACAGGTAGAGAAGCCACCCGTGGACTATGAGATATTGAGGAAATACATCGCGTACGCAAGGAAGAACATAAGGCCAAGGCTTACTGCAGAAGCGAGCAAGAGGATACAGGACTATTACATAGAGCTTAGGAAGGTCGGCCTTTCAAAGGGATCTACGACGATAACCGCAAGGCAGATAGAGGCGCTTGTGAGGCTTGCGGAAGGCAGCACAAAGTCAAGGCTTTCCGACACCATAGAGCTGAAGGACGCCGAGCTCGCGATATCGCTCATGAATTTCATGCTTGGCACCCTCGCTACGGACAGGGGAGGCAGGACGGACATAGACATAATAATGACCGGGATGCCTAGGGAGAAAGTAAACAAGATCAACATAATACTCGGCATAATCAAGAAGCTTGAGCAGGCGGAAGGGTACGCCAAGATAACAAGCATACTCCAGGAAGCGGAGGCGCAGACCATAGACGGCGAAACCGCAAGGAGGTACCTGGAAGAGCTTACAAGGAGCGGGGATCTTTACAGCCCGAAACCAGGAATTGTTAAGATAGCGAAGACCGAAGAGGAATAGCCGATACTCATTATATAATCCTTTGCGGTGCCAGAGTACTGAGATAATGGAACGCAGAATAGGCGATAGGCAGCTGGTCAACATCGTTGTGCTCTTCCTCATAGTTCAATTCGGAGGACTCCTGCTCACATACGCCTCCCTGCCAACCTACGCTATACAGCCTGCGATGAGCATCAGCGGCAACGGGGCGTCATTCACGATATACAACGTCTTTATCATCATACTGGAGATAATAATCATAACCTTCGTCCTTCTTTACGTATTCAAGAAGTTCAGGAGCAACGCGCTGTTTGTCTTGCTTGACGCATTCATAATCGTGCCAGGCTCTACCATAACCTTCTCCATAGTTCTGGGCATATTGCTGCCAACGCTCCCTGCAATCCCTGAGCTAATCGCGTCGTTCGCGCTTGCAGTATTGCTGATGCTGGTAAAGCAGAAGTTCCAGCGGCTGAGGAACATCGTCGTGCTACTCTCGGCAATGGGGATCGGCGTCCTCTTCGGGATAATCGGCGGCTTCTATTTCGTCTACCTGTTCATATCAGTACTCGCGCTCTACGACTACGTATCGGTGTTCATCACAAAGCACATGATCTCGCTTGCAAACATGGCCATGCAGAAGAACCTCGCCCTGTTCGTCGGGTCAAGCGACATACACATGGTGCCGAACCGCATGGTCAGCAGGAAGGACCGCAAGGCGGCGGCGAAAAGCGGCCTTGCCAACAATATAAAGGATGAGCACGTGAGGGATCTCATAAGGAGCGGGAACACCCCATTCGTATCCCAGATAAATCTCGGGGGAGGCGACCTACTGGCACCTCTAATGCTGGCGACCGGAGCATATGTCACGTTCCTTAACTACTTCGTGCCCGTCATCATAGTCATAGGTTCAACAACCGGCATGCTCGCTACACTTTTTATACTTACGAAATACAAGGTGGCCTTGCCAGCTATACCGCCGATTTTCGCATTTGAGAACCTCGCAATAGCCGTAATCTATCTTATATACATGCCCCAAGCGCCTATCACTGCCCTTGCATTCTTCGGACTGTTTGCAGCAATACTGCTCGTAATGCTCTATACACTGAACAGGAACAGAGACGCCGGAAGATGATCAGAAGATCCCGAAGCGCCTTCTCGTGTCGTCCTTATCTTCGTCCGCCTTCTCAGCCTTTATCCTGAAACGCTCCGTGATGAGTATGCGCCCGTTGCCATTGCACGTCCTGCAGACGTGCTCGAAAATCCTGCCCCTTCCGCCGCAGTTGCCGCATGTGGTGATGGCCTCGAAGCGCCCGAATGGGGTATTCTGCTGTATCCTCTTCCTGCCGCTGCCGTTGCACGACGAGCATTTGAGCTGCTTTGAGCCGGGCTCGCCGCCGCTGCCTCTGCAGTTCCCGCATCTCCTGTAGCGCTGCACCTCGAATTCCCTGTCTATGCCGCGCTCGAGGTCCTCAAATGACATGTAGAGGTTCACGCCGGCCTGCTCGGGCTCCGCACCTCCGAAACCAGGACCGAAATTTGAGAATCCGAACATGCTGTCCTGCATGCCCTTGAATATCTCGTCGAAGTTGAAGCCCCTGAATATGTCCTCCTCCGTGAATCTCTGGTTGAATCCTTCGGGGCCGTACGAATCATACTGCTTCCTCTTCTGCTCATCGCCTAGTACGGCATAGGCCTCGTTTATGGCCTTGAACCGCTCCTCGGCGTCCTTGCTCTTGTTCCTGTCCGGGTGGAATTTCAGCGCAAGCTCACGGTAAGCCTTCTTTATCTGCTCCTGGCTCGCGTCCTTCGGAACACCTAGTATCTGGTAGTAGTCCTTTTCCATCTAAGCCCTGATTTCAAGGCTGCTGAGGGTTCGAACCGGCCGCATCTCCTGGGCCTGGCCCTGCACCTGGTCCTTTCCCTCCTGAGCCCTTGTACATGCTGGCCCCTATCTCCTGGAGAGCACGGTTGAGATTGTCAAGGGCAGACCTTATCTTATCCGTATCGTCCGTCTTGACCGCATCTGCAAGCGTTGTCTTCGCGCCCTCAACCTTGTCGTATATGTCCTTTGGTATCTTGTCCTTATATTCCCTTAAGGTCCTCTCCGTGGAATATATTACGCTCTCCGCCTCGTTCTTTGTCTGTATCTTCTCAAATGTCTTCTTGTCCTCAGCGGCGTACTGCTCGGCGTCCTTTATTTTCTTGTCTATGTCGTCCCTGTTCATCTTGTTAGGAGCTATGACCTGCATGCTCTGCTCCTTTCCGCTCGCCTTGTCTTTTGCGCTTACGTGCAGTATCCCGTTAGCATCAATGTCGAAGGTCACCTCTATCTGCGGCATACCCCTCGGCGAAGGGGGTATCCCCATTAGCTCGAACTTGCCAAGCTCCACGTTGTCCTTTGCGAGCGTCCTTTCGCCCTGAAGTATGTGTATGTCAACGGCAGGCTGGTTGTCTTCGGCTGTCGTGAATGTCTGCGCCTTCTTTATCGGTATGGTCGTGTTTCTTTCGATCAGCTTTGTCATGACTCCTCCGAGCGTTTCAAGCCCCAGTGACAGTGGCGTCACGTCAAGCAGCACGATGTCCTTTACCTCTCCGGTAAGGACGCCTGCCTGTATCGCCGCGCCGAACGCAACCGCTTCCATCGGGTCAACCCCCCTCTCTATCTTCTTTCCAAGCAGTTGCTCTACATACCTCTGGACTATCGGCATCCTTGTAGGACCGCCTACCAGTATGACCTTGTCTATCTTTGACGGATCAAGGTTCGCATCCTTAAGTGCCTGCATCACCGGCTTTGTGGTCCTTTCGACTATCGGTACGACTATCTCCTCGAGCTTGGCCCTTGATAGCGCGTATGTGAAATGTACCGGCGCATTTCCCGGACCCATCGTAAGGAAAGGAAGATTGACCTCTGTAGAGAGCGTTGTAGAAAGCTCTATCTTAGCCCTTTCGGCGGCCTCCCTGACCCTTTGCAGCGCCTGCTTGTCGTTTGATATGTCCACTCCTGTGGACTTCTTTACCTCATCGGTAAGGAACTTGACCAGTGAGTTGTCCATGTCAGTGCCTCCGAGCTGTGTGTCTCCGCTTGTGGACCTTACCTCGAAGACGCCATTTCCGAATTCCATTACCGTAACGTCAAGCGTCCCGCCCCCGAAATCGTAGACAAGTATGCGCATCTCCTTCCCTGCCTTATCAAGGCCGTACGCCAATGCGGCTGCCGTCGGTTCGTTCACAAGCCTTACTACCTCAAGGCCCGCGATCTCGCCCGCATCCTTCGTTGCCTGCCTCTGGTTGTCATTGAAGTAGGCCGGCACCGTTATCACCGCCTTCTTTACCTCCTCTCCAAGGAAGGATTCAGCATCCTTCTTTATCTTCTGCAGCAATATGGCGGAAAGCTCCTGCGGCGTGTAGTCCTTGTTGAAGATCCTGTACTTGTAGTCCGTGCCCATCTTCCTCTTGAAAGTGGTCACCGTGCCTTCCGGATTTGCAACGGCCTGCCTCCTTGCGGGTTCGCCCACGAGCCTGGAGCCGTCCTTTGTGAAAGCTACGTAGCTGGGGAACGATTTTCCATAGGCGGATGTCCCCTCTGCGCTTGGTATGAGCGTAGGCCTGCCTCCTTCAAGTACTGCAGCCGCCGAATTCGATGTTCCAAGGTCAATTCCTATTATTTTCATATTATCACTCTTTTCCTGCTGCTTTGATGCCCTTTGAGACTATCACCGAAGCAGGTCTTAGCATAACTCCATTTATCTCGTATCCCTTCCTCACGACCTCTATTATTGTGCCTTCGCCCTCCTTGCTTTCCTTGCTCAATACTATCTCATGCTTGTACGGGTCAAAGACCCCCTTTGCGTCTATCTCCCTGAGCCCGAATGCCTTGAGTGCAGCGGCGAAGTTAGCATAGATCATCGCTATTCCCACTGATTTCTCGTCATCCTTCGCAAACGAATTTATCGCAAGTTCGAATTCATCAAGAGTGGGCAGAAGCTTGCGCACGACATCCATCCTGCCTGCATTCTTCGAACTCTCGATCTCCTTCGTAACTCTCTTCTTGTAATTGTCGAATTCGGCAGCCATCCTCACCAGCCTGTCCTTCAGCTCCGCGGCTTCGCCATCGGGCTTTTCAGCGGATTTTTCTGTTTTCTTCTCCGTTTCCTGTTTTTTATTCTCTTGAAGGTCTCCTGGATTGGATCCTTGCTCGTCTTTTCCTTCCATAATTATTACTCTCCATTGTTTCGTCAAGTTTCTCTGCGAACTGCAGCAGCCTATTGAACTCCCTGTTCATGTCATCATGTAGCTCCTCTATGGTGCTTGCCATATCCTCCGAGCGGAGGTAGTACCTCCTGCCTCTCCTTATCACTAGCCCGGAGTAAATGAACCTGTTTAGGTGGTAGATGACTGTGCTTCTTGGTGTGTCAAACTTTTTGTTGAGGTCCTTGCTTGTAACTCCTTCCCCTGAAAAGCTGGCAACAACTATCTCCCTGAACATTGTGGGCTCCAGGCCGTCCTCGTTGTCTCCAAGGTCGAATACCTGGCAAAACCACTCGAGTATAGCTCCTGCCTTCTCATTATTTGGCTTGTTTACTGCCCTGATAACGATCTTCTCTTCAGTTGGCATGGTTGGTATTGTGTATAAACTAATATATAAATATTTGCTTATTTTTAAGAAAAAGTTGAAAATTAATTAAAATTAATTGTTTCTTATAAATTAACAGCCATCTCCGCCAAAATTAAAGCATTATATACCTTTACGGGGAATTATCTCTGTGTTTTTTATGGTGGATACCACCGACATTCCAATAGACCTTAATGATAGTGAAAAGGAATTGATCAGGCCCTTCTTTACCAATACCGACAAGCACGTCTTTGGGATAATAAATCTGCCTGACGTTATAAAAGGCACGCTATTTTCTAGGTACAGCAGGTCCGACAAAAGCGCACGGCGCCTTCTTCTCGACGAGTTCATACCAAACAAGGACATACTAGCAGTGATGGAGAGCAGCATGCCTGCGAAGGGGCTGGATTCATCAGTAGCTATATCAAAGGCCGAGGACTTCTATCAGCGAGTACTCGTGGGATATGGGGATGATTCTGTTGCAGAATTGGCAGGCTCGCACATCGCATGCGAGAACATATCTAGCCTGGCAGCCGATTCATTGACAGATTCAAGGATAGGCATCTCTCCCTTGGAGAAATCCGCAAGATACATACCATTCGACAAGAAGGTTGGTGGCAAGTATCTCTGGTATCGCGACAAGAGGATAATGGATTCGAGGTTTGCGGACCTGTACGAAACGACGCACAACAAGATATTCGATTTTTATGTTAAATGGCTGCCAATCCTGATATCCTACATCAAGGAAGGGAACCCACGCACCGATGATACGACCCCGAGGGCATACGAGAACACGATACGCGCGAAGGCATGCGACGTCCTGAAGAACATGCTGACCGCAGGAAGGCTTACCAACATAGGTCTCTACGGAAACGGCAGGTCGTTCGAGTACCTTCTGGTAAAGCTTTATTCGAACGAGCTGCCTGAAGCGCGCAGCATAGCAGAGCAGGTCCACGCCGAACTGTCTAAGATGATACCTGCGTTTGTGAAGAGAGCGCAACAGTCGGAGTACATTGTTGGGACTAGAGAAAGTGTCATTGGCTTTGTACATAACTCAAACACAAAAGGGGCTTCAACAGCCAATGCACCTTACATAAAGCTAGTGCAGTACGACAAGGACGCTGAAACAAATATCCTTGCAGCCATGCTATACCCATATTCCACTTTGCCTATAGAGGAGCTCAAAAAGCACGTCTCCTCTATGCCTGAAGAGAAAAGGAGGGAACTGATAACGACATACCTTTCAAAGAGGAGGAACAGAAGGGACAAGCCCGGGAGAGCCCTTGAAAATGCATACTATACCTTCGAACTGTGCGCAAACTACGGCATATTCAGGGATCTTCACAGACACAGAATGCTGAGCCAGGAACGCCAGAGGCTCACGACACATCTGGGATATGACACGCCTCCGGAGCTCGAACCGGTTGGTCTCGACAAGGAGTACCGTGCCTTGATGGAAGAAGCAGCTTCCGCATACAATCAAATATCAAAGGAGATGCCGGTAGAGGCCCAATATATGGTCCCAAGGTCCTTCCACATGAGATGGTACATCAAGATGAACCTCAGGGAGGTACACCACCTGACGGAGCTGAGGTCCATAAAGCAGGGCCATCCCGACTACAGGAAGATAGCTCAGCAGATGAAGCTCTTGGTGGAAAAGGTACATCCATCATTGGTATCTTACATGCAAGTCGACATGAACGATTACGCCCTGGCAAGGCTGGAGAGCGAGAAGAGAATAGACCGGAAACTGGCCGAGCTTGACACCAGGAAAGCTACCCAGCAGCAGGGCGCAAAAGAGCAAAAGGAAAACTAATTATATCACTGATATGCGATATTAGAGTTAGTTGATTTAATGATTCTGTCAGCAAAGAAAATACTGGAACTGAATGCTAAGTACGGCCTTCTCGAGAACTTATCGGAGAGGGAAAAATCGAATCCAGAGGGTGTTGGCATAGACCTGAGGGTTGGCGAGGTGTACAGGATTTCAGGGGAGGGATACCTCGGCGAATCCGAGAGAAAGACGCCTGATGCAACCAAGATTGCGGACATCAAAGCAGGTGACAAAGAGGTGACGATAAATCCAGGAGAGTTCCTACTCGTAAAGACGATAGAGAGCGTAAACCTTCCTGCGGAGAAGATAGTCGTCGAGGACGGTGCATCGGCAACATTTCTGGTTGCAGATGTGCATCCAAGAAGCACACTGCAGAGGTGCGGCATATACTTCAGGGCCACCAAAACCGACCCAGGATATCATGGGGAACTAACATTCGCACTGGCTAATCTCGGCGGATCAAAATTCAGGCTTGAACTAGGCGCCCGCTTCGCAAACCTCGTCTTCCATCAGGTATTCGGCGACATACACCGCGCATACGGCGGCCAGTGGCAAGGAGGCCGTGTGGCAACAGAGCGCAAGGAGAAGCAGAACTGATCAGCGCTTTGCCCTGAAATCCTCGTTTATCCTGGAAGTCCCGGGGGCCGTGGTCCCGAAGTACTTCCCGCGATATCCTTTTTCAACAGGCGACGACAGAGTTTCGAATATAAGGCAGCAGAACCTCATCCCTGGCACTATCGAGATCGGGAGCTTTCCTATGTTGCTTATCTCAAGCGTAAGCCTACCTCTGTATCCCGGATCTACGTGCCCGGCGGTTGAATGGACCCCTATCCCAAGCCTTCCAAGGCTCGATCTACCATCTATATGTGCCATTAGGTCCTTTGGCAATTCGACGTACTCCTTTGTAATTCCAAGCACGAATTCATCTGGGTGCAACACGAACGTCTTGCCAGGATGCACCTTTACCGTATCTGTGTCAGGCTCATAGTTCTTCTCTGCAAGATCTACATGCGATTTGTGCGTGATCTTGAATACCTTGAAAGTATCTCCAAGCCTCAAGTCGACGCCGATCGGCTTTAGTTGCTCTTTTATGTCGCACGGGGTTATCTTTATCTTGCCACTCCTCATGTATCTCTTTATGTCCCTATCCGATAAAATCATGTTCTCACAACTCTATAACTCTTTGAAGACAAATCATTAAAATATAATCACATTGACAATTCTGGATACAGCGGAAACCTCGCGCACAGCTGCATCACCCCGTTCTTTACCTCCTCGAGCTTCTCGTTCTGGAGTATCTCCTCCCTGAACTTCTTGATGTAGGCTGGCCTTTCGGCCTTCCCTGGAAGCTTGTACCCTTTTATCTCCTGCACCGCCTCTGCAATGAAACCCCCTATCGCCTTCATCTCCCCTTCCTTCATGCCGCGCGTTGTCACTGATGGAGTGCCAAGCCTTATCCCACTGGGATAGAATGGGGAGGAAGGCTCACCAGGTATGGTGTTCTTGTTCACGGTTATGTTGGCCCTGTCCAGCGCCTCCTCTGCGAACTGCCCGAAGCCCGGCGATACGGAAGAAAAATCAGCAAGCAGCATGTGGTTGTCAGTTCCTCCCGTGACGAGCTTTATGCCCCTCCTATTGAGTTCATCGGCAAGCGCCTTCGCATTTTTCACCACCTGCGCTGCGTACTCCTTGAATTCGGGCTTCGAATCCTCAAGCAAGGCCACGGCGATCCCCGCTATCGTGTGCTCGTGGGGCCCGCCCTGGAGTCCCGGAAAGACCACCTTGTCTATCTTGCTGTCAAGCTCGGGATCCTTCTTCAGCCCTTTTTCTGTGACCATTATCAACGCTCCTCTAGGGCCTCTAAGGGTCTTGTGGGTCGTGGATGTTATTATGTGGGCGTAATTCACGGGGCTCTTGTGCACCCCCCCCACGATCAGCCCGGCTATGTGCGATATGTCCGCGGCCAGGAACGCGCCAGCGCTGTCCGCTATATCACCAAGCTCCTCAAACGGGAACTCTCTTGTATAAGCCGTTGCGCCGACCCAGATGAGCTTAGGATGGTTCTCTTCAGCAAGCTTCCGCACCTCATCTATATCTATGTACCCGTCAGGCTTGGTGTGGTATGAGACGCTCTTGAAGATCTTCCCTGTAATGCTTGTCTTCCACCCGTGCGTCAGATGCCCTCCGTCTGTGAGGTTCTGGCCCATTATCACGTCACCTACATTACACACGGCGAAATAAACTGCTAGATTTGCAGGAGAGCCTGAATATCCCTGGACGTTCGCGTGCGGCACCCCGAACAGCTCCTTTGCACGCTCAATCGCAGTCCTCTCAACGTCATCTATGTACTTTGTACCACCGTAATATCTGTGCCCGGGATAGCCTTCAGAATACTTGTCGTTAAGCACCGAACCCATTGCCTGCATGACTGCCACGCTTACGTGGTTCTCCGAGGGGATAAGCTCCAGGCCCTCTCTTCTACGCTGAAGCTCGTTCTTTATTGCCCCGAAGATTTCTGGGTCTTCGGCACGGAGCGCATCGAACCAGTTCATCAAATCCCCCAAATTAACGTGCCCACTAACAGATTTAAATCTATGTTAAAAATCCAGGCCGATCCTGGCATCCTCAGCCAACGTCGGTCCTGTTGAAGGCATATACTGCTATTGAGATCATTATCGCTGAAGATATCAGCATCGCGATCAGGTCCACCCATATTGGGAACGTACCCGTGCCTAATAATGCGATCCTAAGCCCGTCAACTCCGTAAGTCAATGGGTTAAGGAAGAGTATGTCCTGCACGTAGCTCGGCAACGAGGAAGCTGGAAACAAGCTGTTGGACAGGAAGAATAATGGCATAGTGAAGAAGCTTGTGACAAGCTGGAAGCCCTGGAAATCGCTTATCATCGACCCCAATGTCAGGCCAAGACTTATGAACGTCGTTGCTATAAGTATCATGAAGACAACAGCAAGAAGTGCAATCGGGCTTGGATTGATCTGGAATCCTATTAACATAGAGATGGCGATAACGATGAAACTTTGCATTACCACCGTAGTGCCGCCTCCTGCAATCCTACCTATGACAATCGATGCCCTCGAATTCGGTGTTACCAATATCTCCTTCAGGAAGCCGAACTGCCTGTCCCACAGGACTGCAGAGCCTGTGAATATCGACGTAAATAGGAGGGACATGCCCACTATGCCGGGCACTATGAAATTGAAGTATGTGCCTCCTGTGCTAAGATGTATCAAGCCTCCAAGTCCAAGCCCCAGCCCTAACAGGAAGAACAATGGCATCATGAGCATGCCTATTATCCTTGACTTTGCGCGCAGGAACCTCTTCATGTCCCTGAGCCACATGACGTAAATCGCGTTGGTATCCATCCTATCTGTTCCTCCTGTTCCTCATTGCCCTCATGTGCTGCACGAAGGAATTCCCCTCCTCTTCGCGTATGGTCTTGCCGGTATAATGTATGAATACATCCTCCAGGCTTGGCTTGTGCAGGCTCACGGAAAGTATCTTCAGCCCGTGCTTGCTTGCCAGGACCATCACCTCAGGTATCCGTCTCTCGCCTTCCTCAACGTTTATATCTATGAAATCCTCATGCGCGGACAAACGCTTTACCCACTTCAGCCCCTTGAACAGCTGCGAGAACTTCTTCCGGTCCTCTGCGTTTATCTGAATTGATACCACGTCTCCGCCAAGCTTGTTCTTAAGGGCGCTCGGCGTATCAAGGGCTACTATCTTCCCGTGGTCCACAAAGGCAACCCTCCCGCAGAGGTAGTCCGCCTCCTCGATGTAATGCGTTGTCAGGATCAGCGTTGTGCCGCTTGTCTCGTTGAGCCTGCGTATGTAGTCCCATATGTGCCTTCTTGTCTGCGGGTCCAGTCCTACAGTTGGCTCATCAAGGAACAGGACCTTCGGCTCATGGATAAGGCCCCTGCCTATCTCAAGCCTTCTCTTCATGCCGCCAGAATAAAACCTCACAAGCGTGTCTGCCTTGTCTTCGAGCTCGACGAGCTTGAGCACCTCCGCTATCTTGGCGTCCCGCCTTTCCCTGCCTATGTTATAAAGTATTGCGTGGAACTCAAGGTTCTCCCTTCCTGTGAGGTCCTCGTCCAGTGACGGGTCCTGGAATATTATCCCTATGTTCTTCCTTATCTCATTTTGTTGCTTCCTAATGTCGTATCCCGCAACCTTCGCGTTGCCGGATGTTTGCGGCAGAAGGGTAGTAAGCATCTTTATCGTAGTTGTCTTGCCTGCGCCATTGGGCCCGAGGAGGCCGAAGACCTCCCCTTCATTAACCTTGAACGATACGCCGTCAACGGCCTTAAGCTTGTCAAATGACTTGCTCAGCCTATCCACATCTATTATCGCCATGGCCATACACTAACTGTTATGGATAATATAATGCGATTAAGGCTTAATAAGTCTCTATTTCGAGCTGCTGATCTCAGCCCTGGCCTTCTCTATGAGATCCTTGTTCTCCCGTTCGAACTTCAGCGTTCCGAAGTTCTCGCGGATGAGCAGCCTGAGGTAGTAGAATATGAGGAAGAAGTCAAGGCAGAGGAAGCCTAGCACCTCAAAAGGCTCGGTGGTGTAGGCAACCAGCACTCCCAATGACATGGTGATTGCGATTGCGAGGATCAAGAGGAACTCGGTGCGCTTATTCATATGCACTACCTTGCCTTTCTACCCACCTTTGCGCTGATCTTGCTGAAGAGCTTGTTCCTCTTCAGTTCGGTCGCTATGCTCAAAACGAAGTAGAATATTATGACGTAATCAAGAGAGATAAGCAGCAGGAAGACGAACCGTCCGGTGCCGCTAGTCAGGTTTACTATTATGTATGTGAAGAACGCGTTGTATATGAACAGTAGTATGGTCACGAAGATTATCATGTTTCTAAAGTTCATCCCAATCGATACTAAAATGGCTTATAACCTTTTAAAGCTAACGCAAATGCCCTGAAGGCGGCCCGCACGAGCCGCCTGTCTGTCCAAAAGCCTTCACTTCCTGTTATAAGAGAAGGTCACCGTTATGCTTTCGGTTATGCTGGTCGTTCCAGAGTAGAACGACGGGTTTATCGTCTTGTTCGAGCTTGCCGACACTGCCCCTGTGCCAAGCGCATAAGGCAGCGGGTAGAAGTTATACGAATCCACGGTTATGTTCTGCGCCGTCAACGTGGCGTTTCCCGTTAGAAGGCTTGCCTGCGACGTTGCGTTCTGGAGGGCCTGCGAGAATGCCTGCCCCCTGAGCTTTGTTATCTGCGCATCGGAGAGTGTTGCCTGCGCGCTTGTGACAGAGATGTTGTTTATCGACGACAATGCACCTATGGCCTTGCTCACATTTTGTACATTGGGCATGTCCACCTCAAGCTCCTCGCTTGCGATAAATCCGTTGTACCCGTAGTACGAATACCTCGGGTAGGTCCCGCTGTGGGTGTTGTTATACAGGTTGTAGTATGTTGTCTTCACCATGCTCCAGTTGCCGTTAATGTATCTGGATATGGAGGCATTGAATGCAGAGAGCGTGCTCGAAAGGTTTGCAGTTGCAGCGGCCGCCGTCTTCCCGTTGCCCTGCGCTGTCAGGTACAATACGCCCTGGCTTGGCGGCGCTGTTGCGCTTCCCATGGCCTGTATGGTTATGTACCCGACGCTGTTCTGGTGCTGCACGGAATTGTTCGATGGCCTGTAGGATGACAAGGTGCCGAACAACACAAAGGACGATGCTACCTGTATCACCACCACTACCACTATCAGACCGATTATCAAAGAGTGAATTCCAGAGTCTTTCATAGTATCGCATAGCATATTGTTTGGCGAGTATTTTAACCCTTTCCCAAAATCTAGGTTTTTATTAGGTTTTTTCGAAAATAAAAATGGACTCCGCGGGAGTTTCATGGCCGCTGAACGGATCAATTGCCAATTTGAACCCGCAACCTCCTGCATGCCATGCAGGCGCGCTACCGTTGCGCTAGGAGCCCAAAATAAGGATCAAACCGGGGAAATGAAGAGTATGTTGCCTCCCCTAAGGAGTATCGTGCCGAGCTTTGACTTGAGGTTTCCCTCCTCCAACTCCTCAGCACTCTCTATGACTATGTTCATGTGCGCATCGAAAGAGGTCACCCTCCCTCTTATGTCAACACCGTTCTTCAGCCTGATAAGCACCTGCTGCCCTATCGCCTTGTTCAACAAATCAAAAGGCCTTTCCTGTCCCATTGCAATCAACTGAGCTCTATATACCCAAGGATAGATTATTATACCTGACGCAGGACCGCAGCGAGGTAAAAAGCCGGCTTACTTCTCGACAGGCTTTATCTTCGCGAGGTCCTCCTTCTTGATGGCGAGCCTGACCGCACCAGTGCCTAGCGGTATCTGCTTGCCCACGAGTATGTTCTCGGTGACCCCGGCCATTATGTCAACCTCGCCGAACGCCGCTGCATGTATCAGGTGCTTGAGCGTCTCCTCGTACGCGGCCCTTGCGAAGACGGAGTGCTTCTCCCCGCTGAGGCCGTGCCTCCCGACCCCCTTTATCGAGCCGCCCGCGGTCATCGCGTCGGCTATTAGCCTTAGGTGCCTGTCCTCCACGGAGATCTTCTGCTCCTTCAGCGTCTTCCCGAGCTCGTACGCAAGCGCGTTCCTGGCCGCTTCGACGCCGAACAGCCTGTAGACCGCGAATATGTCGTTCGTGAATATCCTTGACTTGTCAACCCCTTCTACGCCTATTATGCCCTCTATGTTGCTTCCTGCAGCAACGATATAGAACTCGCCGTTCTTCTTGTCCTGCATTATCGTAGCCTTCCCCGCCCCTTCTATGCCGCTCACTACCATCCTCATTATCTTGACGCTCGTGCTCCTTATGGTCTTTAGGTTCCTTGTGCCCGCATTCACGAGTATGCCATTGTCACCGTCAAGCTTGGTGTCAAGCCCCAGGGCCTTCTCGACCTTCGCCGCTACCTGCTTCTGCGTTATGCTCTCCGATTCGAGCTCCTGGACGTCAAGCACTATCTTTATCTTGCCCTTCGAGAAGTTCTCGAGCACGCGCTTTGCGATGTCGCCCATCTTTACCTCGTTTATCTTCCTTGAGAGCTCCTCAACCTTGTCGAAGTTCCTCGCTATCTTCTCATCAAGGTAAACGTACGTTATTGGGGTCGCGGGCCTCTTCTTAGCGTCCACGAGCTCCACTATCCTCGGAAGGCCTGACGTTGATATGGTAGATTCGATTCCTGCAAGGTGGAACGACCTGAGGATCATCTGCGTTCCAGGCTCTCCCACCGACTGCGCAGCTATCATCCCAACAGGGTCTCCGCTTTCAACAGAATACTTCTTTGGTTCGCTCTTCATACTCTCACTTCTTCTCCTGCTCCTCCATCTTTGCCAGCTGCACCGATATCGGGCTTATCTTGTCCCCTCCGTATATGGTCTCTACTATGTTGTTCCCTGCATCGCGCACGCTGAAGTCCTCTTCGATGAAGTAGTCCTGCAGGGCGTTCGAAAGCCTTCTGTAAAGGTAGCCTGACCTTGCCGTAAGCAGCGCCTTGTAAACCTCCGAGCTCCTAGAACCTACCGCATGCATGAACAGGTCCGTAGGCGACAGGCCGGAATAGTAGCACGTTGACACGAAGCCCCTTGCCGGAGGCCTTATGTCCCCTGGCGTCATGTGCGGCAGCACCCGCCTTGAATAATAGCCCCTCCTGATCCTTCCTCCGCTGAGCGTTGCCTGCTGGCCCAGGAACATCGTCATCTGCTCTATGTTGAGTATGCTTCCTCTAGATCCGGCCTTGGTCATCTGCACTGCGCTGTTCTCCCCACTCTCGTGCTTCAGGAGCACCTCTCCCGCCTTCTCCCTTACCAGGTTGAGCTCAGCGATTATCATCCTCTCAAGGGATTCGCGCATTGTGTAGCCAATCAGCGGCTCAAGCTTCCTTGACTTGTAGTCCTGTATGAGGTCGCTTATCTTCTTGAAGGTCTCCTCAAGCAGCCTCCTCCTCTCCTCCTCAAGCTTGGCGCTTGTGGTGTACTCCTTCACCCCTACAGTAACGCCCATCATAGTGACGTAGGCGTCAGCCATCTTTGAAGAGAGGTATATGAATTTCTTCAGCTCCTCAAAGCCGTAATCCTTTCCAAGCTTGATCATGAGCTTGTTGTTGCCCCTTCCGTACGTCTCCTTTGTGACAACGCCCTCTATCAGCCTCCCGGCCTTTATCTTGAAAGGCCCGTATGAGGACTTCGTCTCGAAGTTGAGGTCCTTCGGCAGAAGCATAGAGAAGATGTCCTTGCCCTTGTACATTCCGTTCTTCTCTGGCTTCGGAAGCTCGTAGATGTCCGACAGTCCGAGCAGATATGTGGCCTCGTCCATTGTAAGGTAAGTATCATCCTTCGTGAGCAGGAACATGCCTGTTATTCCGTCCTCGTTGTTCGTGATTATGACCTCTCCGTCCCTCGGGGAGAAGATCTGGTACTGCGCACTCATCAGATACTTCGCCTCAGCCTGCGCCTCAAGCGTCTGGGGTATGTGCAGGTTCATCTCGTCTCCGTCGAAGTCTGCGTTGTACGGAGGCGTAACGCAGTAGTTCATCCTGAAGGTCTTGCCTGGGAAGACGCGTACGCGGTGGGCCATTATCGAGACCCTGTGCAGTGAAGGCTGCCTGTTGAACAGTGCGATGTCGCCGTTTGCAAGCTGCCTCTCGAGTATGTCCCCCACATGAAGCTCCTTCACGAGCTCCTCCCTGTTCGCGTCTATGAGCCTCTTCCTCTTGCCGTCCTTTGAGATTATGTTCATTATGGCGGGATACTCGGTGCGCATGATGAGCTTCTTCGCCTCATCAAGGTTCCATACCGTAACGTAGAATGGGACCGTGAGCTTCGAGGCGATCTCTAGCGGTACGCCCACCTCGTCTATATTCACGTAAGGATCAACGCTTATGACCGTTCTTGCGGAGTAGTTCACTCTCTTTCCGCTCAGGTTGTACCTGAAACGCCCCTCCTTGCCCTTGAGCCTCTGGGCCAGGGTCTTGAGGGCCCTTCCGCTCCTGTGCCTTGCGGGTGGTATGCTTGAGGTCTCGTTGTTGAAGTACGCTGTGACATGGTACTGCAGGAGCTCCCAAAGGTCGTCTATTATGATTTGCGGTGCCCCGGCATTGAGGTTCTGCTCAAGCCTAAGATTGATACGCATTATGTCCACTATCTTATGGGTGAGATCGTCCTCGCTCCTCTCTCCGCTCTCAAGTGTGATCGAAGGGCGCACATTGACTGGCGGCACGAGGAGGGTGCTGAGTATGAGCCATTCCGGCCTGCTCGACCTGCCGTCTATGCCGAGCATCGAAAGGTCAGCGTCGCTTATCTTCGCGAGCAGGTCCCTGATCTCGTCAGGCTTCAGTTTGTAATCGTCAACATAGAAGAAGGTAGGGGCGGAGAACTTGAGCTTAGGTTTTGCCGTGCTGCACCTTTCGCATTTCTTTATGTTCTTCAGCCTCTTGAGCAGGGACGACTGGCTCTTTGTGCCAGCGGCTTCATCCGCCGAGGCCTCTTCCTCATCGACAGCCTCTATGTCAATCTTCGCTGCGCTGTACTGCTTGAGGTGCTCGTCGTTGAGCAGTATCCTGTGGCAGTTCCTGCACGTCGACTGCAGGACCATGTATATTATTTTCGAGAACTCTGAGTGTATGACCGGCCTGACGAGCTCTATCCTGCCGAAGTGGCCCGGGCATGACTTCGCCCTTGCCCCGCAGGTCTTGCATATCAAACCAGGGTCGATCACACCCATCCTCTGGTCAAGCAGCCCGTCCTCTATAGGATAGCCGTCCTCATTGTAAGTGTCAGGCACGGTGAGCTTGACAACGCTTAGCCTCTTTATCTGATCAGGGCTCAGGATGCCGAACTTCATGAAGTCTATGCTCTCGGTTTGCATGAAAATCTACTCATTAAGTTTTATG
Source organism: Microcaldota archaeon (assembly GCA_028866835.1). GTDB lineage: Archaea > Micrarchaeota > Micrarchaeia > Micrarchaeales > CABMGC01 > JAGWHJ01. The sequence goes on from JAGWHJ010000015.1 coordinate 26,794, forward strand.
CTTGGCATTATATGCAGCGACCTTATCTCGTCAAGCAGCACCTTGAAGGCGTAGCTGATGTCCACCTCCACGAGGTCGCTTCCCTTGTCTATAGGGCATACCGCAACCTTCTTTATGTAATCATAGTAGCCGATGCTTCCGCACTGCCTGCATATGAGCACTGTTGTCTTGTCGCTCTGATCAAGCAGCCTTTCCTTGAGAAGCAGGCTCGCCCCATATCCTATAAGCGCGTCTCGTTCCATCTCTCCGAACCTGAGCGCTCCCTGCCTCGCCTTGCCCTCGGTCGGCTGGTGCGTGAGTATCTGCACCTTGCCCCTGCTCCTTACCTGTATCTTGTTGCTGACCATGTGGTAAAGCCTGTTGTAGTATACGACGCCGTTGAAGACCTGCGCCTTGAACGGCCTCCCTGTCATCCCATCGTAAAGCGTCTCGTTCCCGAGCCTTTCGAAGCCGTAATTCTCAAGCGTCTTGCCGTAGTTAGCTATCCTCTTGGTGCCTTCCTCAACGAATGCCGTGCCGTCGACAATCTTGCCGCTTACGGCACCCGCCTTCCCTCCAAGCATCTCAAGAAGGTGCCCGAATGTAAGTCTTGTAGGTATGCTGTGCGGATTGAGCAGCAGGTCAGGGACTATTCCATCCGCAGTGAATGGCATGTCTTCCTGCGGCACTATCAATGCGGTCACTCCCTTCTGGCCGTGCCTGCTAGCGAACTTGTCCCCGTTTTCAGGTATCCTCAGGCTCCTTATCCTTACCTTTACTATCTTTGTCGCGCCTGTCGATTCCGTGAATATGACGCTGTCCACAACGCCCTTCTCGCCTGTCTTGAGCACCACTGAATCATCCCTCATCTTCTCCTCAAGGCCCCCCGTCCCTATGTTCTCCTCGAGGAACCTCGGCGGCGCGACCTTTCCTATGAGCGCCTCGCCGTCGATGACATCCATCTCCGGCTCTATTATGCCATCGTCGCTAAGCTTTGAATAAACGTGCTCGCCCATGTATCCCTCCGCCGTAGGCGGGGGCAGCTTGAACTTGTCCTTCTGGCCTCCAGGGTACCTGCGCTCCTCATCTGCATAAGTCTTGTAGAACATGCTCCTTCCAACGCCTCTGTCAACAGAGCCCTTGCTAAGAACTATGGCGTCTGCCATGTTGTATCCGTAGAAGGTCGAGAGCGCCACAACGAAGTTCTGCCCGCTCGGGTGGCTCTTTATGTTTACATTGTCGTACGCTCCTGTCGTCACTATCGGTCTCTGCGGGTAGAAAAGCATGTAAGCCCTGGAATCAAACCTCTGGTTGAAGTTCGCGGCGTACAACCCCTCTGCCTGCTTCGTGAAGTTCGCAAGCATCGCGTGCCTTGCAAGGCTGTTGTGCTCCGGATACGGAGACGTGTTGATCGTGAAGCCGAATATTGAGGCGATGTCGACCTCAAGGTGCGTCGTCTTGCCCGTTATGTCTGATTCATAGAGCGCGACAAGCGCATTCTCCTCTTCCTCAGAATCAAGGTATTCTATTATGCTGTTCCTGAGCAGGTAGTTGAAATTGAGCTCATTGCTCTTGACCTTCGCTATGATGTCTGCAGTCAGCTTCGGCTTCCCGTTCTCGACTATTATGTAAGGCTTCCTCAACCTGCCCCTGTCTGTGTTGATGTTCACAACGCCGAGATTCGGGTAGTATGCGACGTTTACCTCTCCAGAGACAAGGCCTTTCCTCCTCGCATCCCTGACTTCGGCCACGAACTCCTCCGGCTTGTCCACCTTCCCGAGAATCCTCCCGTTTATGTAGACATAGTACGATATCTGACCGGATTTTTTTGCCATAAACAAAACCTAAATGCTCTCTATCTTATGGAGATCCTTTATCTTCTGCTCAACCGCCGCTTCCTCCGCACCAACCGTTACCTTGCCCATGATCGCAAGGTACTTCGTAAGGCCCACCTCCTGCCCCTCTGGGGTTTCCGAAGGGCATATCTTGCCCCACTGGGTTCCGTGCACGTCCCTTGCCTTGAAGTGAGGATGCTTCTTCGCAAGCGGGCTCTTGATCCTGCGCAGATGCGTGTAAGTGCTGATTATGTTGGTCCTGTCAAGAACCTGCGACACCCCTGTCTGCCCTGCAACCCATGTGCCCGTACCCATCGCGTACGAGATCCTCTCGGTTATGGTGTCTGGATTTATTATCGACTGGATGCTGAGCTTCCTGCCCCTCGCGCTCGTCCTCTCTATCTGGTACTTTACCTCCTTCACGAAGAACCTGAATGCATAGGCGAAGAGCTCCTCCATGAGCTCTCCTGCGAACTTCACCCTCTTGTTAGCATAATGGTCCTTGTCATCCTCCTTCGCCATCCTGTTTGAAATGACGGTTGCCTTCCTTGCCATCTGGATAAGATACTTGGCCTTCTCGTACCTCTCCTCGGGGCCGTCGCCAAGATGGGGCAGCAGGTAGTTGTCTATCTGGGTCTCTGCCCTCTTCTGCTGGTAGTCCTTCGCCTGCCCTGGCGCGGAGACCTTTCCGAGCTCCACCAGTGCCTCTTTTGTGCCCAATTCCTTGAATTCGCTGCTCTCGATGTTAAGCATTACGTCGTTCTTTAGAGGGAGCAGGTCTTCAGCATACTCGAGAAGGTCGCTCTCCTTCATTCCAAGCGCCTTCAGCATGAGCACGAAGTTTATGCTCTTTGGCGTAGTAGGGAAGTCTATTGCGAAGATGCCATTCTGGTTCCTGGTCACGACGCACCTAGCCCTGAAGCCAGGCGCTGTAGAGAAGACAACGCTGGTTACCTTGTCACCCGTCTTCTTCATTGTCGTTATAATGCGGTTAGGCGCGACATCCTCAAGTCCTATGAGCACCCTCTCGACGCCCTTGATTATGAAATAGCCTCCTGGGTCCTCCGGATCCTCGCTGTTCTCGACCATCTGCTGCCTTGTGAGCGTCTTCATGTAGCAGAGGTTGCTCCTCACCATGATGGGAAGCTCCCCGACGAAAACCTCTCCGAATGATGCTGACTTCTCTATTCCGCGTATGATCGGCACCACCTCAATGAATATCGGAGCGGCATAGGTGTGGTTCCTGAGCCTTGTCTCGTTAGGCATTATCGCCCTCCTCGAGCCATCAGCCTCTATGATTGAGGCCTTCTCAAGCCTTACCTTCCCGAGCTTCAGCGCAAATCCCTCAACGCTTGGCTCTATCATGTTCTGTCTGTCGATTATGCCCTGCATGCTGCCATCAAGGAACCTGTTGAAGCTCTCCAGCTGATGCAGCACCAGCGAATTGGAACTCAGATATGAATCAAGAAGTACGCTCTCCATAACACATCTACTCTTCGACTACTACTCGGTAGTAGAAGTACGACAACTGCCCTTCTTTCCTGTGTATCTTTATTATCTGTCCTGGCTTTGCGCCTATCTTCACTGCCTGCGGATCCGTCGAAAATATCTTAGGGAGGTTCTCCGGGGCTATCTGAAGCTCCTTAATAAGGGACTTAACGTCACCTTCGGACATTACCTCATGTATCGGGACTAGCTCATGGTCACTCTGTTGAGTCAATACTACACCTAAAATAAGCTCTAACGCCGGCCACAGGGATTATAACTTATAATAAACAAAC
>JAGWHJ010000016.1 GCA_028866835.1 Microcaldota archaeon
TCGCAAATTGCGAGTGGTCGCTAGAGAAAGAGAGCTTGCCAGGATAAAGGAGGGTTGAGTTGTGCCTCCTTGTTTTGTTTACGATCCTTATGCGCCCCTTTGCAAGTGATCCTTCCTTACCGTACCTGCCAAGCAGGGACGAGACTATGTTTTTGAACCTGTTTTCATCAATCTCACCTGCAAGCTTTTTGACGACCCTGCCGTTAGGGTCTATGAAGACGAAGGTTGGCCAGGCATTGACAAGGTAGGACCGCCACAGGTGCATGTGCCTGTCGACAACGACGGGGTGCGTTATGCCGTACCTGTCAATTGCCTCGAGTATGTTCTTGGGGTCGGCTTCGTTCCCAAACTTTGCAGAATGAACGCCTATTATCACGACAGGCTTTGACCCATACGCCTTTTCTATGCCCGACAGCACTGGGACCATATGCATGCAGTTTATGCAGGCATATGTCCAGAAGTCAAGGATGACGATATGGCCGCGCAGCCTTTGGAGCGAGAGCGGCCTACTTGTATTAAGCCACTTGTAGTTTGGGGGGAAATCTGCCGCCTTCTTGTCAAGTATGTTGATTACGTCCTCAAACATGATAAGGAGACGGCGTTAATCAATTTAAACCTGCATCTGCTTTTCAAGCACTGCGTTGTAGTTCTTGGGCTCGCGGCCCTTCCAGGCCCCTTTCTGGTAAGCATAGGAAACCAGGATAGGCATCGCTATCGTGGCTTCTGAGTAGACCATCTGTGTGTTGCTTGTGTCGACCTTGCCCCAGGAATGGGCTTCCTTGAGGGTCGAGCTTGATAGCGCGCCGTCGCGCTCGTCCGCAACCGTTATCTGTACAGCGTATTTATGCATCGGCGCGGGTTTCCCGAGCACGTCAGTTGCAACGACAATGTCCTGCGCGAAGTTCTTCGGAACGCCTCCCCCTATCATCAACAGGCCGGTCTCTTTCGAGGCGAGCTTGACCTTGGTGAGCTCAAGGAAGTCCTTTGCTGAATCTATGGATACGTGATTCGCTGGGTTTGCCCATTGATGCTTTATCAATCCGAACCCGGCGCTGGAATCGGAAAACGCGGGCACGAAGATCGGCACCCCCCTCCTGTATGCTTCAAGAACAACGGAATCCGTCTTTTTCCCGTTCTTTGAGAGGTATTTGCCCATTTCGATTATGAATTCCCTTGAGGAGTAGGGCCTTGGATCGATGTTGTCTGCTATGGCGCCGATCGTGTCGTCGCACACGCGGAGTTCATCCTCATCGATGTAAGTATCATATATCCTGTCTATGTGCCTCTTTCTGAGGTCTTCGTCATCCACCAGCGGGGTTCCAAGGTAATGGCTGAACCCCTGTGCCTCGAAGAAGTCCTGGTCTACCATCAGCGCTCCGGTGGAGACTATAGCGTCGACCATGTTGTTCTTCACCATCTCGTAGACAAGCCCCTTTAGGCCCGCACTGAATATAGAGCCTGCAAGGCAGAGTATTATGGTGCAGTCCTTGTCGCGTAACATCTTTTCGTATATCCTGGCAGCATTTGAGAGGTTCCTTGACTGGAAGGCCATCGATGAAAAGGAATCTACTAGGCCGGTTATGTCCTTTGTGTCCATGCCTATGTGGCGTATGCGTTCCCGAAGATAGTTTTTCTTGTCCATAATAGCTCATTTCTTGTTGTACGATTGCGATCCGAAGAGTTCCTGGTGCGTCTTCTCGTTATAGAATTTCATCTTTTTCCTTATCGGTGCTATGGCCCTAGCTATCGTTCCGGCGTCGAGCTTCGAAGGGTCTATCTTCTTCGACGCTATCGTAAGCATGAAGTCAAGGCTGAAAGCGGGCATGTAGAAGTTGATTGCCCTTACTATAGGGAATACCTTTGTCAGATAGCTTGGGCGCGGCGTGTTCGTCCATTTGCCATTCTCCTTGCCCCATGCCAGGGTTATGTACATGCCCTGGTCGGTCAGCTTGCTGTTGACGAGCCTTGCAAATTCCTCGTTGTATATCGTCTCTGCTATGGGGTTCATGTACGGCTCTATGACGTCGCCGATTATGAAGTCGTACTTATGCTTTGTCTTCTTTATGAACTTGATCCCGTCGTCTATCATGAGATTAACGCGCTTGTCGTCATGCCTCAGTGCAAAAGGCAGGAATTTCTTGCAAAGATCGACTACCTCCCCGTCTATCTCCACCCAGTCTATGACGACATTTTTGTGTTTGAGCAGTTCTACAGCAGTGGATCCTTCGCCACCCCCGATTATCAGGGCGCGCTTCGGATTCTTCAGCGCGGCCATGCATGGGTGGACAAGCGCCTCATGGTATATGAAATAATCCGCCTCGGATGACTGCACCTGCTTGTCGAGGGCCAAAAAGGTTCCCAACGTGGGCGTGTGCGCTATCAGCACGTTCTGGAATTTCGTGTCCCCGTAATAGAAAATCTTGTCTATCGAACGGATAGTCGATGCCTGATAAGGTGTCGCCTCTACAAAATACAAATCTCCTTTCATTCTTTCCAACCACTTGTATTAATCAATACGCACGCAAAAGATAAACTTATAAATATAAATTGTTTTGTATAATAAAGTTTGACGTTCTTAACAGGTATGATTGATGGATTCAAAAGAAATTCAGAAGGAGGTCAAGGATTCTGTTAAAATCTTCGGCAGGCACGTTTACGGCAATCTTTACGGAGTAAAGAGGGAGTATTTGATGGATCCGAATCTCCTGTCGAAGACCATATCGGAGTGCGCGAGCGTAGGGAACATGCACATCGTGGAGCTCGTCACCCGCAAGTTTGACAGGTATCTAGGCGCTGAGGGCGGAGTTTCCGTAATAGCGCTGATTGAGGAAAGCCACATGACCATACACACATGGCCAGAGGGCGAGTATGCCACGATAGACATCTATTCCTGCGGAGAGGCGAGCGATCCGGAGAAGGCATTCAAGTACATAACATCTGTGCTCAAGCCAAAGACATTCAAGCTGTTCAAGGTAGACCGCGGCACGACGCGTGCGCGCTGAAAAGCTACTTCATCATCCTGCTTACTATTATCCTTTCAAGCTTCTCTGCTATCGATTCCGAGTATCCGTTCAGCCTCACGACCTTGAGCTCTTTCCTGGACAGGAAAACCCTGAACCTGTCGCCAGGCTTTAGCGCCCCTATGTCTATGCCGTCGTACCGCAATATGCCGCGGTATTTGACCACCTCTATCTCTATTCCCTTGTCTGCACCGATTATTATGGGGTTCCGGTATGGGCCGTCGGCATTCAGGAACGTGAGGCAGAGCACATCAGGAGCAAGTATTACTGGGCCTCCGGCCGATTTATTGTAGGCGGTGGAACCTATCACCCCGGCGATGAGAACTCCGTCGCCGCTCATGACGTAAGGATATATCGCCTCACGCCTGCCGTTGCTGACCTGGTAGACCCTGAAGCTCACCTCCTCAACGTCGTTGTGCAGAAGCGCCTCGTTTATAGCTTCGTAGCTCCTGCCCTTGTATGAGATGCCTATCTTGCGCTCGAGCGTCTCAACCCTGAAGGCGCGCTTCTTGAGCTTCGAGACTATTGATCCCATGTCGCTTATGCTTACATCGGCGTAGTAGCCTATGCTCCCCTTCTCGCCGCTCCTTATCGGAAGGATCGGGCCCGGGAACTCCTTTGCGGCCCTGACGAATGAGCCGTCGCCGCCGACTGCCACGCATATCTCCCCTTTCTTGGCAATCTCGAAGCTTTCGTAGAGCTGCTTGAGCTCTGGATAGTTCTTGTTCGTGACCAGTTTTATCTTCATGTTCATCCAACCGCCTCTGGCTTCTTCTTGCCGTAGAAGAAATGTATCGGGCGCCCTAGGGCCGCCTCGGAGGCTTCCTGCATCAGCTCAGAGAATGTCGGATGAGGATGGATCGTGTCGGCTATGTCCTCCAATGTCGCGCCCATCTCTATCGCAAGCGCCGCCTCTGCTATCATGGCGTTTGCGTCCTCGGAAACAAGCTCCACGCCCTTCACTATTCCGCTCTCATCGTACGCTATCTTTGCAAATCCGTTGGTCCTGTCAAGTGCTATGCCCCTGCCGATTGCGGTGAGCGGAAACTTCGTTACGGTTATGCCTTCCCCTTCCAACTTGCCGGCAATCGCTATCTCGGGATCCGAGAATATCACGGCAGGCACGACTATGTTGTCGTAAGAAGAGTTCTGGCCGGAGGCCACTTCGGCCGCGACGACGCCCTGGCGTATGGCCTTGTGGGCAAGCAATGGCTCTCCAACGACATCGCCTATGGCGAGTATGTTATCGTCGGCGGTCTTCATTGCATGGTCGACCTCTATGAAGCCCTTCGGATCAAGCTTTACCTTCGTGTTCTCAAGCCCCAGAAGCGACGTTGTCGGAGAAAGTCCTATGGCAACGACTATCTTGTCCGCAGGGATCGTCTCCCCGCTGCTCAGGGCTATCGAGTTATCCGTGTGCGATGCAGGTGTAGTATTGGTGTACACTTTTATCCCGAGCTCCTGCATGCGCTTCTTGACCAATGCGACAGCCTCGGGGTCGAACTTCGAGAGGACATCGGACCTTGCTATTATGGATACCTTGGTTCCGAGCTTGGCGTAGAGGGTGCCTATCTCCACGGCAACGTATGCTGCGCCTATTATGGACATGCTCTTCGGTATCTCCTTGAGCATGAGGGCCTGCTTGTAGTCTATTATGTTCGTGCCGAAGGCGAAGCCGTTCAGAAGCGAAGGATGCGAGCCCGTGGCTATTATCGCCTTCTTGAACTCAAGGGAAGTGCCATTGGTGAGCTGGAGCGCGTTTGATGATATGAAGGTCGCCTCCGCTTTTATCACCTCAACGCCATTCGACCTGCATAGGAACTCTACCCCGGATTCGAGCTTCTTCGAGACCTGCATCCTCCAGTCGTACATCTTCTGCGCGTCTATGCTCACGCTTCCCGCGTTGATGCCGAATTGCTGCGCATGCTGCACGGCGTAGAACATGTCCGCTATGTGTATGAGTGTCTTGGACGGTATGCACGCGTAATTGAGGCAATGCCCGCCCATCTTCTCCTTCTCCACTATCGAGACATTCATGCCCAGCTGCGCGGCGCGTATTGCCGCGACGTAACCACCGACGCCTCCGCCTATCACGGCAAGGTCCACCTGTTCAGGAAGGGAGCCCATGACCATATTATCAGCCGAGCATCTCGAGGAACTCTGGGTCCTCAAGGTATTTTATCAGGGCGTTGCCCAGCGTGACTGCATCAGCACCATCGACCACCCTGTGGTCGAAGACTATCGAGAACGGGAGCACCTTGCCGACCTTCACCTTCCCGTCGACTGCAACGGGCATGTCCCTTATCAGATGGACGCCCAGTATCCCTACTTCGGGATAGTTTATCATGGGCACGGACAGGAAGCCGCCCCCAAGGCTGCCTATGTTTGTTATGGTGAATGTGCTGTCACGCATCTCGTCTATAGATATTGTGCGGTCGACTACCTTTTCGTGCAGCTCCTGGATCTTCTTTGCGATCTGTATTATGCTCTTCTTGTCTGCATCCCTGACCACCACAACCTTCAGGCCGTCCGCCCCTTCGGCCGCAAGCCCTATGTTGTAGTACTTCTTCACTATTATCTCCTGGGCCTCATGGTCGTAGCTTGCGTTGAAGCGCGGATTCTCCTTTAGTGCCTCGATGAGGGCTTTGATTATGAAGGGCAGGAATGACAGCTTAACGCCCAGTTTCTCTGCGTTGGGCTTCTCCTTCTTCACCATATTGTACAGGTGTGTGGCGTTTATGAGGTCCATGTGCGTTGCGCGAGGTATCGTCCATGAGAGCTCCATGTTCTTCGCGATCGCCTTCCTCGTCTGGGACATTGGCATCCTTTCGACCTCCTCCTCGTGCTGCTTCTCCAGCACCTCGGAGAACTTTGGAACTGGCTTCTGCTGCACCTGTTCCTGCCTCGCAGAGCTCCTTATGTCGTTCTCGAGTATTCTGCCGTCAGGCCCGGTGCCCACTATGGTTGCGAGGTCAATGCCGAGGTCCCTTGCAAGCTTCCTCACGTATGGCGTTGCGAGGGTCTCCTTGGGCCGGGGCTGGTCAGGCTGCAACTTCTGCGCAGGCGCCTTGGGCGCCTGCTGCGGCTGTGCGGTGGCCTTCTTTGCCTCCTGTGGCGCTGCTGACGGTGCACCCCCTGTGGACTTCAGCTCGTCGGCGGTGCCCACCCATGCAATCGTGTCGCCAACTTTCAGGTCGGTGTTCTCCTTGGCGCCGAATTTTATCTTTCCGGAAATCGGTGCGGGCAGGTTGACCACAGCCTTGTCCGTCTCTATCTGGACTATCGCCTGGTCCTCCTTTACGTCATCGCCATCGTTCACCAGCCACTTCTGCACATGACCTTCGGTTATCCCTTCTCCTACATCAACAAATTTCAGCTCCTTCATTTTATCACGCCGTCAATACCCTGTCTATGGCCTGCGAGAGCTTGAGCTCATTCGGTATGTGGTACTTCTCGTAGCCCGGGAACGGATATGGCAGGCTGTTCGATGCGACCCTGACTATGGGTGCCTTGAGGTCGAACACCGCCTTCTCGGCTATCCTTGCGGCTATCTCTGCGCCAGGGCCGAAGGTCAGCGATGCCTCGTGCAGTATCACAACGCGGCCCGTCTTCCTCGCGCTCTCGAGTATAGCCTCCTCGTCGAAAGGGTTTATCGTCCTTAAATCGATGATGTCAGCGTTGAGCTTCCTCTTCTCGATCACGCTCTTCGCTATCGGCACCATCGTCCCGTACGTTATTACTGACAGGTCGTCCCCTGTGCCGATTATGTTCGCCTTTCCGATGGGGACTTCGTATGAATCCTCGGGTATGTCAAGCTTTGTCAATCGATAGAGCTTCGTAGGCTCAAGGAATATGACTGGGTCCTGCATGTGCAAGGCCTTAAGCATGAGTCCCTTGGCATCGTAAGGGTTTGACGGCTCAACCACTATGAGGCCGCCCATGTGCGAATAATAAACTTCGGGGCTCTCCGAGTGGTGTTCGAGCGTCTTGACGCCTCCGCTCACCGGCGTCCTAACCACCATCGGAACGGGGTAATTAGACCTTGACCTGCTCCTGTACCTTGCAGCATGGTTGACCAGTTGGCTGAAGCTCAGGAACATGAAGCCTGCGAACTGTATCTCTGGAACGGGATGCAGTCCTGCAATGGCCATGCCTATCGAGGTGCCTATTATGCCCGATTCTGCAAGCGGGGTATCTATAACGCGCTCCTCTCCGAACTTGTCCAGCAGGCCTTCCGTCACCCTGAACACGCCGCCGTCCTTCGCGATGTCTTCCCCAAGGAGTATGACGTCCTCATTCTCGCGCATCCCAAGTTCCAGCGCATTGTTTATCGCGGTTACCATGTTTGCCTGCATAAAGATCACTCACCTTGCCAGTAATTATTGTCCTCGGCTGCATCAAGCTCGTCTTGGAGAACCCTGGGCATGTAGCTGTAAACGTTTGTGAACATCGTCTTCGGATCAGGCTTGAATTGCTCCGCCTTCTCCACTGCCTCATCGAGCAGCTTGGCGTTCTCCGAGGCAGCCTTCTGCTCAAGGTCCTCGCCCCAGAGCTGCTTGGCCATAAGGTACTTCTTTACCCTGAGAAGCGGGTCCCTCTGCTTCCATGCCTCCACCTCGCTGTCGGTCCTGTACTTCGTAGGATCATCGGCAGTGGTGTGGATGCTCAATCGGTAGGTTATGCACTCTATGACCGTCGGGCCATTCTTTGCGTTCTCTATGGCCTCCCTCGTGGCTTCGTAGACTGCAAGTACATCGTTCCCGTCGACCTGCACTCCCCTTATCCCAGCCGCTATGGCCTTCTGTGCGAGGGTAGGCGCGGCGCTCTGCTTCTCCCTTGGCACCGAGATGGCCCATTGGTTGTTCTCGATTATCGATACGAGCGGCACTTTGAACACGCCAGCGAAGTTAAGCGCCTCGTAGAAATCCCCTTCGGAAGTGCCGCCGTCGCCTATGTATGAAATCACTGCAACGTCATTCTTCTTGTACTTCTGCGCGTATGCTATCCCAACGGCATGTGGCATCTGCGTCGATACGGGCACTATGTTTGAGTATCCCCTTACATCCTTTGGCACTGCATCGCCTTCCTCGTATCCGCGCCAGTATATGAAGAGTGTCTCCAGAGGCATGCCACGCGTTATGTAAACGCCGTGCTGTCTGAACGCAGGCACGAACATGTCGTTTGGGCGCATAGCCATTGCGCTGCCTATCTGGGTCGCCTCCTCTCCTATAAGAGGGGCGTATGTGACTGCACGCCCCTGCCTCTGCAGGCTGAGCTGCTTGGCGTCATACTGCCTCGCAAGGAACATCTTCTTGTACATCTCGACTAGTTCCTTGTCATCGATCTCCTTCGGCCTCAAGGATTCGTCAATCACGCCGTTCTCGTCGAGAATCTGGATGTAGTTTACATTATCGCTGAAAACCTGTTTTAGCAGAAAAACACCCAATTATTATTAGCAATGGAATTTTTATTAATTCCTTCGCATGGCTACCTTGTGATTATCGAATATGACTTTGCGAACTGTTCCAACTTGCGTCTGTCTATCATGCCAGCATACTGCCTCTTTATCATGCGGTAGGAGACGAACAGGTCGATGAGATTGCGCCTGTTTATTTTGATGCCTAGGATATTTGCTCCGCTGAGATCCGAATTGCGCAAGTCTACTCCGGTGAGATCCGCTCCCTTAAGGTCGGCGCCCCTAAGGTATGCGCCGTTGAGTTTTGCGCTGTTCAGGCTGCAGCCGCGCATGTACGCGCCCCAAAGGTATGCATCGGTGAGTATGACGCCTTTCATGTTTGCGTAGCCGAAATATGTCCCGCTCAGGCTTGTTCCCTTCAGGTCTGCGTTTGAAAGGTTTGCATAGCCAAGGTTCGCGCCGCCGAGATTCGCCCCTTCAAGATCGGAGTTCTTGAGGTTTGCATAGCCGAGATTTGCGCCGCCCATGTTCGCTCCGCGTAGGTAAGCTCCGGTGAGATTGGTCTCGCTCAGGTCCATGCCACCCATGTTCGCGCCCTTCAGCTTTGCCATTGACAGGTTAACCCTGCTGAGGCTTATGCCGGCCAGGTTCGTGTTTGAGAGATCGAGATTTATCTTAAGAAGTTCCCTTCTTATTTTCTTGGGGCTGTAGCTATCGGAATTTGCTCTTATCGCGTTTATTACCCCTTCGCGCAAACCAAAATCAGGCATGATTTCCTAATTGCTTCTGGCGTATATATGTATTTGCTTGGGGCTCTCACTGCATGTTTTTGTATTGCGAACCGGGGAAGTCCATGGTTGCGAAATAGTCTTTGTTTGTCTCTGCACGCCTTATAAGTGCCACGGACCCGTCTTCTTTCTTTAGGAGTTCGGCGCTCCTTAGTTTTCCATTGTAGTTGAATCCCATCGCATGCCCATGGGCACCGGCATTATGTATGGCGATGAGGTCGCCTGCCTTTATCTTCGGGAGCATCCGGTCTATTGCAAACTTGTCATTGTTTTCGCATAATGAACCGATGATATCGTATTTGTGGTCATGCTTCGCCTTCTCCTTGCCAAGAACCGTTATGTGATGGTATGCACCGTACATCCCCGGCCGCATGAGGTTTGCCATAGAAGCGTCCACGCCTATGTACTCCTTGTATATGTGTTTTTCGTGTATCGCCCGGGTAATCAAGTATCCGAACGGCCCGGTCATCATGCGGCCGTTCTCCATGAAGATCTTAAGCGGAGGGAGGCCCTTGCCTTCTATCTTTTCTTCGTACACCGCCCTTATGTCGCTCCCAAGGGCATCGATATCGATGGCCTTCTGCTCCGGCTTGTACGGTATGCCTATGCCGCCCCCGAGATTTACGAACTCGAGATTTATCCTGAGCCTGTCTGATATCTCTGAAACGAGGTCGAAGAGCATGCTGGCTGTCTCCACGAACGAATCTGACTTTAGCTCGTTCGAAACTATCATCGTATGCAGGCCAAACCGGGTGGAGCCCTTTTTCTTCATTATCGCGTACGCATCGAAGAGCTGTTCTCTTGTCATGCCATATTTCGCATCCTGCGGATTGCCCATAACGTTTCCTTTCATCGTCTTGCGCAGAGGGCCAGGATTGTACCGGAAGCATATCAGCTCTGGTATCCCAGCGCTCCTTTCAAGAAAAGGTATGTGCGTTATGTCATCCAGGTTTATTATGGCGTCCAGATCGAAAGCCTTCTTGAATTCGATGTCAGGAGTGTCATTTGACGTGAACATTATTTTGTATCCAGGCAGCCCTACCTTTTCAGCTACGATGAGCTCCGGCAGCGCGCTACAGTCGGCTCCGCATCCCTCTTCCTTGAGTATTTTCACTATGTAGGGGTTAGGGCATGCCTTGACTGCAAAGTAATTGTTGAAACCCTTTGACCACCTGAATGCATTGAAAAGACTGCGTGCATTCTGCCTTATCCCTTTCTCATCGTAGATGTGGAACGGGGTTGGATACGTCTCGGTTATCTTTTGCATCTCTGTATGATCAAAAAACAGGTCTGAATCGCTATTCATTGTATCATCATAGGGAAAGTTTTGTCCTTATGCTCTCAACCGCTTCCTGTATGTCATTCTTATGGCCGAATGCGCTTATCCTTATGTAGCCTTCACCCGCAGGTCCGAAGCCAGAACCAGGAGTTACTACGACATGCGCCTCGTTTAGCATCTTATCAAAAAACTCCCAGGAGCCCATGCCGCTCGGCGTTTTTATCCAGAGATAAGGTGCGTTCTCGCCCCCGAAGACAACCAACCCTTTCGCCACAAGGCATTCCTTTATGGCACGTGCGTTTGCCATGTAGCCGCTTATGATAACTTGGTTCTCCTTTATGCCCTGGTCTGATATGGCGGCAAGGCCGCCCTCCTGGGCTACATTTGAAGCGCCGTTGAACATGGTAGTCTGCCTCCTGTTCCATATGGAATTTACGCGGCCTGCTTCCTGGCCTTCAACGACAAGCGCCTTGGGGACGACCGTCCATCCAAGCCGCACACCGGTGAAGCCAGAGCTCTTAGAGAAGCTGTTTATCTCTATTGCGCACTCCTTTGATCCTTCAACTTCGTATATGCTCCTCGGAAGGCTAGGATCCGATATGAAAGGATGATACGCAGCGTCAAATACTATCACTGCTTTGTTCTTCTTTGCATAGTCTATGAAGTCCTTCAGCTGCGCTTTTGTAGCAACTGCACCGGTAGGGTTGTTAGGACTGCAGATGTAGATCAAGTCTACCTTCTCGCCTGGAAGTGAGGGGAAGAAGCCATTTGCCTCATTGCACGGCATGTAGACTATGCCCCTGTACGTAGTCCCATCCGATTTTCCCGTTCGCCCGCCTATTACATTGCTATCAACGTATACCGGATAGGAAGGGTCCTGCACTGCAACCACGCTGTCTTTGGAGAATATCGATTGTATGTTTGCAGAATCGGGCTTTGCGCCGTCACTTATGAATATCTCTTCCTGCGCAAGAGTTATACCTCTCTTGGAGTAAAAATCTGCTATTGCTTTGCGAAGTCTTGCATCCCCCTGCTCGTCACCATATCCAGTATAGGTCTTGGCATCGGCGAGTTTTTCCACGCCTGCATGTAGGCCTCTTATCACAAATGGGGTTAGTGGCTCGGTCGTATTGCCTATGCCGAGCTTCATGACCTTTACTCCAGGATTTTTCTCGGAAAACGCCTTTGTCCTCTTTGCTATTTCGACGAACAGGTAGTTTGGGCTTAGCTTGTCGTAGTTTTCGTTTATCTTCACCATGTTATCTTCCTATGTATCCTTTTATCTTTAGCAGTTCGGCATTGAGTATGTCCCGATAAGGCTTGTTCCCTTCAGGTCTGCATTTGAAATGTTTGCATAGCCAAGGTTCGCGCCGCGAAGGTAAGCCCCAGAAGGATTAGTCTCGCTTAAGTCTATGCCTCCCATGTTGGAGCCCTTATGCCCTGCCCGGAAAGGTTGACGCAGCTAAGCTGGATCCCTGCCAGATTCGCGTTCGAGAGGTTGAGTTTTATCCGCTGCAGTTCCTTCCTTATCCTTGCCGGGCTATAGCTGCGGGGATTCGCCATTATCGCCTTGATTACCCTCCCCAGCAAACCAAAATCAGCCATAACTTTTAATAGGTTCTTGGTTTTATATATTCGTTTGCTTCTAAGTCCTAGTGATTACAATATGGATGCTCTGATACTGTGCGGTGGGTTTGCAACAAGGCTTGAGCCGATAACGCTATTCGTGCCCAAACCGCTGCTTCCGATAGGAGGCAGGCCTATAGTAGACTACATCATTGAAAACGTGGCAAACATAGACGAGATAAACAGCATAGTCTTCTCGACCAATCAGAAGTTCTATGACCAGTTCGAGTACTGGCTTGAGCACAAGAAGGCCAACGGCGTTACGAACAAGATAAAGCTTGTCGTTGAGCCTGCAATGCACGAAGGCGAGAAGTTCGGTGCGGTGAAGGGCATTTCATACACAATAGAGAAGGCGAAGCTCAAGGACGACCTTATGATAATAGCCGGGGATAATTTCTACAACTTCAAGCTTGACAAGATGCTTTCGTATTTCAAGAAGACAAGGAAGCCGACGATCGCGCTCCATAACATAAAATCGCGCGAGGAGGCAAGGCGTTTCGGGGTCGTCGCACTCGATGGCGACAGGGTGACCGGCTTCGAGGAGAAGCCGCAGAACCCTAAGTCGACGCTGATAAGCACGGGCATCTACATCTTCCCGAAGGAATCGCTAGGCCTCTTCAAGGAGTACGTAAGTGACGGGAACAATCCAGATGCGCCGGGCTATTTCATGCAGTGGCTCCTCAAGGGCACCGAAGTAAAGGGCGTTGTGCACGATGAGGAGTGGTTCGACATAGGCACGCTTGAGACGTACAGCGAGGTCTTCAACAAGTACCTCAAGGAGCACAACGATTAGACTATGGGGACGTTCGGCGCCATGAACTGCATCACTGCGAAGCTGCGCATCTCTGCGTCGTCTCCCCCAGATGCCAGCTCTATGTGATTGGGCAGCAATCCAGAGTATGTTCCTCCGAATCTTGCGAATGTGGTGGTTATGTGGTTCGCGGTATTCGCCTCGGCGAAGACCACGTACATCTCATTCTCTATGTTGCCGGTGAACAGGTCATGAAGCAGCATGTCCGTCATCGTGTACGAAACATTGTTCCTGCGGCTTGCCACATTTACGACGAAATCGGTGAGCTCTGCCGTGTGGAGGACCCTGCCGTTGCTCAGCAGTATCGGGTGATGCTCGATCAACGCCATCCCTATCACGCCCCTGCCCTGCTCAACTGCGAGGACAACGGTGTTCGAAGGCGAGGTGACGCTTCTCACTGCGTCCTGCGTGTCATAACCGAAGGTCCTCAGCAGTCCGGCTATGGCCTCGTAATCCCGTCCCTGAACGCGATTATTCTTGTTATCGTAAACTGTAAAGCCTATGCCTGAGCGCTCGTTCGCCCTTCTGATATCTTCAACTCCGAATGGCCCTTCCCTTGCGCCGCTGCTGCTCTTTCGGCGTGCATCCCCTTCAACCGCATGGTACTCGCCTTCCGGCAATCTTCTGTTCGGGCCATTCAGTCCCATGTATACGATTGCGTATTCCGGATCAGCAACCATCTGTGCTTCTATGGCAACGCCATAGTGCCTGTTGCCTTGTCCTCTGCTCTGCGCAAGGCTTTCGCGGAGCTCTTCAATCATATCAACACGGACCAAGGTTCTTAGCGTAAGCCTTGAGGCTCCGCTTACGAGAGATACATCCTGCTGGTTACCATCAATCTCGCGCCTGTAAACATCAGCCACGGCCCTCATGAATTCGACGCCCTCTGAATCCTCGACAGGCGCAAGCGCCCTCAGATCGGACCTGGTCCTCAAACTCAGTGTGTCCTCAACCCCTATGGTGCCTCCTATTCTGTTCGCGGTCCTTGGCCTTATCTCATTCAAAGGTCCTTGGCTCGTGACATCAAGCTGCCTGTTGAACAGTTGGCTAGCTACGTGTTCATGCACTTCTATTCTTCTGCCGCGGGTCATTTGTACTGCCATAAATAATCCTTTTCATATTAATGTTACGCATTTAGTATTAATAAAAAGACTTATATATAAATATTCGTATTATTACTACGAATATCGTATAATTATATCCTATTCTTTATTATCTCCTTGTACAGGCCCACTATCTCGGTAAGGCTCTGCTTGGAGACCCATTCCTCTGAGCTGTGCTCGCCGCCCCCGACAGGGCCCAGAGTGACCACAGGCACGTGCAGTGCGTTGGCAAGGACGTTCTCATCTGCAACAGAGAGGCCGTAGTTAACATGCAGCCTGCCGGAGCGCTTCCTCTCAAGGGACATTATCTTCCTTACGTGCCTGTCGGTCTCAGACGTTATGTAAGGATCAAGGTATGGGGTCTCGCGCTTCGCTACATAGACATTGAACCTTGTCTCAGGATTGAGCAGTCTCGTGCTCACAAGGCCCTTTATGTATGCCTCTATTCTCGATCTGGCATCGGCGCTGGTGTCCGGGGGCACTATGTGCATATCGAACTCCAGGTATGCATTCTCAGGTATTGACAGGCTTGTCGAGCTGCTCCTTATCTCGCGCACGAATATGCTCTCCTTTCCCAGTTTCTTGTGCCTCCTCTCGGGTATCATGCCAGTATGGCTTGCGATTATGGCCGCCTGCGAGAGCGCGTTTATGCCACGCTCTGGCTCAGCGCCATGTGCAGATCTTCCCTTCACTTCTACGGCGATCACGCACCTGCCCCTCCTGCCGAGCATTATAACTCCGGTCCCGCCATCATTCTTATGCGTAACCCCCGCCTCTCCTGTGACTATAACCCTTACGTCGTCAAACCAGGCCCTGTGCTTCCTCCCTGCCGACCATGAACCCTTGGAGATGTTCTCCTCGTCAACGCAGAAGAGCAGCTTCACGTATTCGCCTTTCGAACCTATGGCCGCCTGTAGCGCTGCAGCTACGCCTGCCTTCATGTCATGAGCGCCGAGGCCGTAGAGCTTGCCTCCGGCTTCCCTCAGCCTCAGCGGATTGCCTCCCTTCCAAGTGCCGTATTTCGGAACGGTATCCATGTGCCCGTAGAAAAGTATCGAGCTTCTGCCCCTGCCGCGCTCAGCAAGCACGTTGAACCTGTTCCTCTCGACGTAGTCCCTCTTCGTGGAGAAGCCGTGCCCTTTCAGAAGATGTTCTATGAATACGCCGATCCGCTCCTCATTCGGGAAGACTGAATCGAAGCTGACCAGCTCTCTAAGTAGTTGTATTTCAGACATAATCGTATTTATGTAGCTCAATATAATAAATAGTCGTATTTGTTTTGCTCTTTTCGTATTCTTCATTGCAGAAAGCGAAAATATCAGTATCTAAGGCCTGGGTTTTTGGCTGGGCAGCAAGCGTGCCAAATTTTACTTATTTCGAACTTTCCTTAAGTTCTAGATGCGAAAACAGTAATTTTAGTGAAGTTACCGCATTGGCAGGTAGATCTGCTGCTTGTTCGTGCACGATGAAAGCACAAGGCCGTTAAAGTTATCGAAGGAGTGAAGCGAAGGGTCATAGGTTGCGTTTAGGCTGCTGCAGTAGATTATCGTGCTGTTATGGAAATGTGGAGCCAAATAACTTGTCTGGTTTACACGGACGGTGCCATTGGATTCAGTGGTCATGTTGTACTTCGTGCCGGAATCCACTCCGAAATAGGTTATGAAAAGATTTGCGCTCTTCCCGGTGTTGAAAGCGTTCAGCAGGCACTGTTCGGCGTTCTCGATTGTTGTATTCCTTGAGGCTGCGCCTATGCTGTACGAGCCGCAATTGCCGCTGCTCAGGTTCAGGCTTGTTACTGCGGCAACTGTAGTTGTCTGCGAAGTGGTCGCTGCGATGGACTGAGGCATGCTGAAGATATAGTACGCGATGCCGATTAGTATCAGCACCATAACACCTGCAAGAACGTATGCGTAGTTCATGGGAATCAACAATTATTTTATTTAAGTACCATGCTTGTCGATGTATTCGTAACCCCGTGGGTTGCCCTTATCCTCTCTATTATGCTGTTTAGGTCCTCGATGCTCTTTGCCTGCACGAAGCAGATTATCTCGTAATTGCCGGATATCTCGTACACGCGGTCGACGCCCATGTTCCTTATCGAATGCGATACCTGCGTTGTCGGCACTGCCTGGGACGTGGAGATCATGACTACCGCCCGCGTGCTGTTCTTTACGTCTATGGTGAAGCGTTCTATAACGCGCTCTGTGGTGAGCTTCTTTACCCTTACCCGTATTGCTCCCTCGCTGAGGTTGAGCCTCTTGGCGATGTCGACGAACGGCGTCCTGCTGTCCTCCTTCAGGATCTCTATGATGCGCTCATCAAGCTCGTCCATGCATTGATTTATGCACACATGAATTTATAACCAGTGCTGTGGGCGAGTTTTTCAATATAGCCAAGGTAAAATATCGGATTACCTTAAGAGCTCCTCAATAAAGGCCCGTTCACCATCACACAGAAATCTGTTTTCCCTACTTTCTGAGATAACGGCATGCCGTGGTAGGAATGTCGCTTCTCTCCTGAAATGCCTGAGCGCTTCGCGCAATAAAGCGCGCGCCTCAAAATACTCAAACGCCTTATTGCTACTATATTCGCGGCCCATTATTTCACCATCCGGAGATAGACTTATCCATGGAAGTGCTTCGGCCCTATAACTTATACCTAAGTTTTCAAGCCATGCCGCTCTTAAACTGCTCACACTACGGCCATATAATTGAGATGCCCGCTCAGCACTTATAGGTTCGCCTGCCCTTTTGCCTTTTACTACTTTGATTTCTTGCGCTGTTTGGGTCAATGTCTTTAATCTAGGAGGCTTGGCATGTCTTAATACAGCCTCTGGAAATCTGTCCCCATGCATTACCTTAATGAGACGTAGGCCCCTCTCGTCGAGTACTTCATGGGCAGCAATGCTGGCTTTTTGCGCTATGGGCATGTAGATTACAGAAAACCTGGGTTTTTTATGATATTTAAGCTTTGGCGGGGGCGAGATTTGAACACGCGGCCTCTAGATTTCCTAGCAATCACAGCATCGAAATGCTCATCACTCATATAGAACAGAGCTTATGAGTCTAGCGCTCTAACCAGGCTGAGCTACCCCGCCGTGCAGATATACTGGGATTTTTGTTTTATATACCTACCCCTTCGGGGCAAGAAATATATATGAAATAATGCGAGAAAACATTGATCCCATGACCCAGAAATTGAGAAAGCTAGCAGAAGCCGGCTTCGCGGAGATAGCGGTCCGCGACAGGTACGCCGCTTCATTGCATGTTTCGTTCCAGAAGGCTGACTACAAGCACACCATGAAGATGCTCTTCGACCACGACCTCGAGCCATTGACAAGGAGCATGGCGCTCAGGTTCCTCACAAGCGACGATGCATTCAGAGATCTCGTAGAGGGGAAATGGTTCTGGCTTGCCGGTGAAGGGCTTGAGGAATCCGGTTATTATACATTGGAGAGAAGGGGCGGCCTTGTCAGGTTAGATGAAGCCACGCGCAGGAAGACCTCGCCGGAAATGGTGATAGATGTACGCCCAGGAAAGGGGCCAATCTCGGTCGGCGTTGCTGGCGGCTACACTTTCGGCTACTACGATTCACGTTTCACCATGGGCGCTGACGTGAATCCGTCGGGCGAGGCCACCGCCGTCCTAGGGTTCCGCAGGAAACCCGACTTAAAAACGCTGAGAAGGAGTAATGGAGTAAAGGATATCGCTGCTTGATGAGACCATCACGCAATGCTCAGCGCAACAGCCCCTGCAACCATTGTTATCAGCCCTATGAACTGCATGGGCGTAAGTCTGTCCTTGTAGAAGAAGTAGCCCAGCACCGAAACTGCCATTGGTGCAAGCGCGGAAATTGCCCCGCCTATCGCAACTATCTTGGAGCTGAATACATAGGAGAAGAGGATGTCTCCGCTGCCATCGAATATGCCCATGAATACAGCTAATATCGCCATGGTCTTTAGCGCCGCCATGCCCTTGCGCGTCTTGTTTAGTTCTGCGACCTTGCTTTTTATTGGGTTTCCTATCGCTAGGAAGTAGGCAAACACGAACATTATGGAAGTGAGCCTTGATATTGCCACTATCTCAGTGAAATTGCTTGTGTATGACAGCACGTAGGCCAAGATTATCCAGTAGCATGCCCATAAAACAGAGGACAGAGCCGCAGGTATAAGCCTCCTGTTTATCTTCAATCCTGTCGTGGTTATTATCAGCAGGGCGCCGAGGAAGATCACGGCTATGCTGATTGCGTCGGTCTCTGTAAGCGATTCACCTAGTACCGCAATCCCGAACAGCACCGTCAATGCAGGCGATATCTCCGTGAGTGCTATCGAGTTGGTCAGCTGCTCGGTCTGCAGCGACCTGTATAGAAGCACATATCCAGCTGCCATAGGTATGCCTGAGACTGCCGCCATGACGATGTACGTCTGCGGCACTGAGTAATTTCCTATGACGAATAGGGCGATCAGCATTGGCACGACCCCGAAGGTTATCACAATTGCAGACGTCAGCATGCTGCCTAGGCCCGCGGAGACCTTCTTCGCCAGGAAGGCCGCGGCTATGTAAAAGAAGACCGTTGATATGGCTGCCATTATGGGTAGTGAGAGCATGCGTGACACTGGTGCTTTTGTTATTAATGAGATGCCAAAGGATTTATAGGTAGAGTGCCAATAGAGCTTTACACTCGTGTGGCCTTGGTAGTGTAACGGCTAGCATAGAAGGCTGTGGACCTTTTGGACCGGGTTCGACCCCCGGCCAAGGCCTTTGAAAGGGCTAAAGAATGATCAAGGTAATCGTCTTCGATGCGGGAGGGGTAATGCTCATAACCGAGAGCTATGTCAAGTACCTCAAGCGGACGCTCGCACTTGATGATGCAAGGCTCGCGAAGCTGAAGCGCCTCTACATCAGGGCAGAGCGCGGGGAGATGGGATCCAAGAAGCTGGAGCGCGAGCTTGAGAGGGCGCTAGGCGTTGGCAGTTCCGGGCTGGAATGGCCGGAGATGGTGAGGAGGGACACGAAGGTCGACATCAACGTGCGCAGGCTTGTCATAAGGCTTGCGAAGAGGTACAAGGTTGCGCTCCTGACCAACATGGTGAAGGACCGTTACATATGGCTTGTGAGGCAGTCCATAATCGAGCGTGAGCTTTTCGACTATATCTTCGTCTCGTCGTACATGCGCATGAGCAAGCCTAGCAGGAGTATCTACATATCGGTGCTCGAGCGCCTCGGGGCTGCCCCCGAGGAGGTCGTCTTCATAGACAATAGGATCGAGAATGTGGATGCTGCAAGGGCCCTAAATATAAACGCTTTGCACTACACCGGCTATGCGCAGTTGGAACATGACCTCAGGAAGCTTGGTGTCAAGTGGTAGCCGCCTGACGATACGGAAGAGCGGGTTTAAATACCAATCTACGCGGCTTGTATTATCTGAGTTAAAGGCAAATAATTGCTCCATTTAAATAGTTTCTTATGCACTAAATGTGGTGGTGCATGCAAGAAAGGGGCACAACTTGTTGTGGGATGGTATTTGTGGAAGAAACCGAGAAGAAAACCGAGATTGTTGAACAGGCTATTGCTGATGACGCTTCAGTTATCACGCTCCCGAAGGAGACCATAGACTTCTTTGGTGGAGACGAGATTAGGGCGAGGGTATTCTTCGAGAAATACGCGCTCAAGGATGAGAAGGGAGTTACCATTGAGAAGACCCCGCGCGAGATGTGGAAGAGGGTTTCCCATGAGATAGCGAGCGTCGAGAAGACGCCAGACAAGAGATCCGAATGGGGGGAGAAGTTCGGCTGGCTCCTTGGTGACTTCAGGTTCCTGCCTGGCGGCAGGATACTTTTCGGAGCGGGCCAGACAAGAAGGTCTACGCTGCTGAACTGCTATGTGGTGCCTATAAAAGAGGACAGCATAGAGGCGATATTCGAGTGGTGCAAGGAAGCTGCCAGGACGTACAGCTTCGGCGGCGGCGTGGGCACGGACATAAGCATACTCAGGCCCAAGGGGGCACCGGTGAACAACTCGGCTATCGTCTCCACTGGCTCTGTGTCATTCATGAACATATTCAGCGAGACCACGCACACCATAGGGCAGCACGGAAGGCGCGGTGCTCTGATGATAACGATAAGCGTCGACCATCCGGACGTAATGAACTTCATAAAGATAAAAAGGGACATGCAGAACGTAAGGTACGCGAACATAAGCGTCAGGATAACGGACGAGTTCATGCGTGCTGTAAGGGACGATAAGCCGTTCACGCTCAGGTTCGAGAACAAGAAGGTAGGCAGGATTGAGAGGACGATAAGGGCAAGGGATCTGTGGAGGGAGCTTGTGCAATCGGCAAGGGACTGGGCTGAGCCGGGACTGATCTTCTGGGATACCGTAAAAAGATATTCGCCTAGCGAGTACAACGGGATGGAGGTCATAAGCACGAACCCATGCTCGGAGCAGCCGCTGCAGCCGTACGGCGCCTGCGACCTCGGAAACATCAACCTCTCCGCATTTGTACTTAACCAGTTCACTCCTAACGCCACGCTCGACTGGGCGGGGCTGGAGAAGGCTGCGCGCTACTCCGTGCGCTTCCTAGACGACGTGCTCGACTACAACGACGACAAGCATGGGCTCCAGGCGCAGTCGGACGCCGCAAGGACCAGCAGGAGGATAGGGGTAGGGATAACGGGACTCGGCGACATGCTCGTGAAGCTGGGGGTAAAGTACGACAGCGACCGCGCGCTCGCCTTCGTGGACGACCTGTTCAACAAAATAAAGACCATAACCTATGACGAGAGCACTGAGATAGCCATGGAGAAGGGCTCGTTCCCGCTCTTCGACAAGGATAAGCATCTCGGCATGCCTTTCATAAAGACGCTTTCCCCCGAGATCCAGGAGAAGATAGGGGAGAAGGGGCTCAGGAACGTCGCCATACTCACGGTTCCTCCGACAGGCAGCGTGTCGGTGCTTGCAGGCACATCGAGCGGCATAGAGCCGATCTTCGCATTCAGCTACACGAGAAGATCCGAGTCGCTCAGCCAGGAGTATTTCAAGGTATACCACCCGCTTGCGAAGGAGTACATGAAACTGTTCAACATTGCGGATGAATCGGACCTGCCGCAGTTCTTCGTTCCCGCACACAAGATAAAGGCGGAGTTCAGGGTGAAGATGCAGGGAGTGATACAGAAGCACATAGACAGCGCCATCTCATCGACCGTCAACCTCCCGAGCGAGACGACGGTGGAGCAGGTGGAGAAGATATACTTCCAGGCGTGGGAGGCGGGGTGCAAGGGAATAACGGTCTACAGGGAAGGCTCGAGAGAGGGCATACTTATAACGGATGAGGAGCAGAAGAGAAGAGACAAGGCGATGGCCCAGGTAGAGGCAGAACCATGGAGGAGAGAGACGATACTCACTGGCCAGACCATGAAGATGCATGTCCCTGAAGGCTCCTTGTACATAACCGCCAACTTCGATGCGGTATCGGTCAAGGAGGTCTTCATAAACCTCGGTAAGAACGGGAGCGAGGGATACAGCTACTGCGAGGCGATAGGAAGGCTGATAAGCAAATACCTTCAGGGCGGCGGGGACATAAAGGAGGTTATAGAGAGCCTGAGGGGGATAAAGTCCAACTCGTCGGTGTTCTGGGACCGCGGGATAAAGATATACAGCATCCCCGATGCGATCGCGAAGGGCCTTGAGATAATGTGCGGGCTCACGCCGCCGAGCACCGCGGCAGCCCTGCTCAAGGCGGCGCCTAACGACAAGCTCGCGGACGGGAAGCAGCAGTTCATAAACCCGGACCAGGTGTACGCGGGGGCGAAGATACTCCCCGAGGCGTGCCCATCGTGCAGCGAGAAGACGCTGGTGAACGAGAACGGATGCTTCGTCTGCAAGTCCTGCGGCTTCACCAAATGCGAGTAAGCTTGCAGCCCATTTATCTACAGAATTAGCGGAGCTGTCATGGAAACATAATTTTGGCTTATGCCTCCTTGCGGTTCTTGTTCTTTGAACTCTTCCTGAAGAGCTGTATGGCCTTCCTGAACTGCTCCGGCGAATCGAAGTTCTCGTACACGCTTGCGAAGCGTATGTACGCAACAGGGTCGAGCTTGAACAATTCCTTGACGACCATGTCGCCTATCTTCCTGCTCTGTATCTCCTTCCTGCCCTGCGCCCTTATCTTCATCTCTATCCTGTCGGTTACGTCGTCCATCCTTTCCCTGCTTATGCTCCTCTTCTCGCAAGCCTTCATTATCCCGTTGAGTATCTTGTTCTTGTCGAACGGTTCCCGCTTGTTGTCGCGCTTTATCACGGTAATGTCGGCGTGCTCGATCTCTTCGTACGTGGTGAAGCGTTTCTTGCACGAGCCGCATTCGCGGCGGCGCCTTATGCTCTCGCCCTCCAGAGCTTCCCTGGAATCTACGACCTCAGTGTTGACATGTCCGCAGTATGGGCATTTCATATTGATTTCACTTGGTATGATATTGAACTATAGCATGATAAATTTTGCCCTAGGCAGTCACTATGGTGCATGAATCCTTCTCCACTATCAATTCTTTCTCCGACTGCGAGACCATGCCCCTGCCCTTCTCCACGAGGACGGGGAATGGCTCAAGCGTCCCCGCATAGAGCAGCTCGGCTATGCCCTTCCTCACGCTGAAATCGCCGAGGTTCGGGAGCCCTCTTATGAGCCACCTCACGGCGAAAGGATAGGTCATGAAGTTCTGGTCTATGTATTCTGACACCGCGCGCGCTTCCCTTGAACGAAGCGACACAGCATCGATCTTTTGGTATATCTGCAGTGATTCTCCTTCTTCCACATATCCTGCACCGTCGGTAACGAAGGGCTCTATTGCGACGACCTGGCCCTCCTCGAGCTCGGTTTCATCGCCATTGTCGTAATTCGGTATAAAAACATCGGCGTGCAGTTCGTCCTGCTCTATGCCGTGACCGCCCAAGTTCCTTATCACCTTAAGCCCTTTTGCGCTCACGGTCTTTTCAATCTCCTTCCCTATGTCTCTTACGTGCACTCCGGCCTTTATCATGCTTATCGCGTTTGAAAGGGCAGCATCGCTTGCATCTATCAGCTTTTGATTTGCTCCGGAAAGATCTATTGTTATTGCGCAATCCGTCAGGCACATCTCCTTCCTGGCTCCGATATCTACCTTGACAAGATCCCTTTCCCCGAAAACAGATTTGTCATCGACATCTGGGGTGTAATGCGCTGCGTATTGGTTAGCCGATAGGTTTGTAGGAAACGAGAAGGCGTATCCCTTGTCTGTTATGAACTTCTCTATCTTGTCTGCTGCATCGAGAAGGCTGACGCCGGGTTTTATGACGGATCTGGAGTATTCGAGCGCTGCGTATGATACCTTGCCCGCTTCCTTCAATGTTTTGTAGTCGTAATCCATGATATCACAGCTTCCTTTGCGAGCCTCCGCCGCGCAGCTCCTCTTCCTTATAGCCCAGTTCCTTTAATATCTTCAGAGTTGCCGGAATTACCTGGTGGTTTATGTAGTAATCAGGATCGTAGTTCTTGGCCACGTCCTCCAGGACAGCCTTATCTGAGATGGAATTGCCGTCCTTGGTTATTATGTATCCGATCGTGCTCCCTTCGAGGTCCTCCTGCCTCTTGTGCTTGCTCTGTATGGCCTTCTTCGCCGCCGCAAGCTCCGGCGACTTGGAATCGTAATGGTCTATCCTCTTCCTGAGCTGTGTGTATATGACCAGATCCTTGAGCTCTATGTCTCCGGACTTGAGTCTCTGCACCACGTCCTTGACTATCGCTATGGCCTTCTCCTTGCTGCCTTCCTTGAGTATCGCCTCGAGAACCTTCCTCTGCGTCTCCCTGGCTATGTTCGACCAGTCCCTTCGGACGAGTTCAAAGCCGCGTATCTTTATCCTACCGGATTCTGACAGGAGGGCGTATTTCTTCTTTGCTCCTACATCGCCGCCCTTCTTGCCAACGAAAACGCCCCTGAGGTAGAAATCCTCGAGTTCCAGTTCCATGGATCCGGGCAGTTCCGAATTTATCTTCTTGAGAAGGACCATGGCATCGTCCCTGGTCTTGTTCTGCATCAACAGGAAATTGCTGTCGGTATCCGCATAGAGGACCTTGAACCCTGATTTCTCGGCCTTCGACATCGAATCTGCCACAGCCTCACGGCCGTATGCGGTCACGCTTGCAGCGCAGTCCCTCGAATACCACCTTGACCTGGCGTAGCCAAGGTATCCATAGAACGAGTTAGCGATTATCTTGAGGCCATTGGATCTTGCCGCAAGATTCTTGTTGTCAGGGTCCTTCTTGTACGCCTTCTTGACATCGGTTCTCTCGGCGATCATCAGCCTGAGCGCCTTCGGCACTATGCCCTCCGGCTGCTTCCTGAACTTGACGTTTGTAGGCGACCTGTAGAAGTCGGTGCAGTCGATGCACACCGTTGAGGGATCGATGTTGTTCGCTATTATTATAGACGGATACAGCCCCCTGAAGTCGAAGACCACGATGTTGTCGTATATGCCAGCTTCGGGCGTCTTCACGTACGCGCCCTCTATTGGGTGCGCCTCCCTGTTGATTATCTCGGAATCGGAAGGCTTGTTCGGTATCATCTCGTTGTTGTCGTTGGCATAGCGCATGAGCACGTACTCGACGAGCTGGCCGGTGGTCGATACGCATGCTTCTGCCAGCGATGTGCCGCATATCTTTGATATCTCGATCTCCAGTGGTATGAAGAATTCGTAGAGCTTGTTAAGGGTGATTGAATCGCTGAGGGAATAATCCGCGAGTTCCTCCCTGTCAGCAGTGCTTCCGTCCCATATCTGCCAGATGTTCTTCTTGTCGACGGTTATCTTGTTGTCCCCTGTCACTGCGCGATACACCTCGCCAAGGGTGAAACGGTTTATCTTCAGGAGCTTGTCCGATGCCCCCACTATGGAAACGAACCTCGTGACATTGTATATGTCTACATTCGCCCTTCCGGGTATCTTCACGGCCTCCACAAGCCCGTGATGCTCCGTACGTGGTTCCTCGTCGCCGTATCTCGTTATGTCGAATTTGAGCTTGTTCGCTTTTGACCTCTTGAGCAGGTACGGCAGGTCGAAGTTTGATGAATTGTATCCTGCTATAGCATCGGGATCCATTTCCTTTATCAGATTTGCGAATGCTGCCAGCATCTCCTTCTCGTTCTTGTATACCTTGATGAACTCCCTGTCTATCTGCTTTGTGGTTAGGACGCCGTGCCCGTCTCCGGTCTCATAGCTTATCATTATCACTGGGTCCACTTCAGGCCTTGGATTCACAGCGGGATTGTACGTCTCTATGTCGAAGCAGAGTTGCTTGATTGGTATCCCGGTGACTCTCGCGGCTTCTATTTTATCAACGTACATTGCGCCATTGGCAGAGCGGGCATGTACCTTAACGCCGGCGAGAGGCGAAATCCGCATGTCTATAAGATAGCGTTTCCAGAAGAGTATGTCGTACTCGTAGCGCTGGCCGAACTCCTGCAGCTTCTCGCTGAGCGTCGGGACGTCGCGTGCGTTCTGCGTGTATACCCTCAGGACCTTCTCTTCCTTGCCCTTGACGGATCTCTGGACCTCCTCTACGGACATTATGCTTATGGTGCCTTCTTTCCCAGGGATCTGCATTCCGCTTATGGCGGAAGGCTCTATTGCCTTGTTGAATGGCAGGAGGTAGAAGTAGGGATGAAAAGATTCATCGAAAATGGTGTGTATCCCATCCCTGGATTTCAGCGTTATGCGTATAACGCTCATGCTCCCCTTGGTGATGGAATCCACATCGACTATAATGCCCTCTAGCTCTATTTTGTGATCTTCCATTCAATACAACTGTATGACGAAGAGTTTTATGCAGAGCTACCGGAATCCTGCAGCTTTGCCCTTGTTATTGGCAGAGGCGCCACGAAGCCTATGGAATAGGCGACGAGCGTGCCCCTTGCGCCGCATTCGAAGTTAAGCATGTTTATGATGTCCTCCGCGAACCTTATCGGAAGGGTCTTCTTTGATTTCCAGGTGCTTTCTATCTCGTCAGAATCCTTCTTGTTCTCCCTTGACAGTATGTTGCCGGTTATCGTGAGCTTGCCCACAGTCTTTGCGTTGTTCGCCCCACCCTCGTAAACTGCGCTGAACGTGAACTTAACATCGACGTTTTCCTTCTCTATCTTGACATCCTCGAAGTTGATATTGAACTTCATGTTTGAGATCATGTCTCTTTCCATCCTGCTTGCTTCTATCTTGGTTACTTCTATACCGGTTATCATACTCTCATCTTTGTGATATTTAGTGTTTTATCTATGATAACAACAGCTATAAAATACTTCGTTTTATGGCCCAAAACCAACCAATAAATAACATCTATGGCCATAGGTATCGGTGGGCATGTGGCGCAACTTGGATAGCGTCCCTGGCTTCGGACCAGGTGGTTGCGGGTTCAAATCCCGTCATGCCCGAATCCTGTTCCTTATTCAAATTTAGGTTCGTATAGTAGTGAGGAGGTAGAGAATCAGGAAACTATAAGAAGGTTCAGAAACATGGCTACTTCTGAACCCCTAAAAATCCAAGAGCAATTAGAGAGAGAATTGCCAAATCTCTCAAAACACCAGTTAGAAAAGCTTACTCATACTATCAGAGAGTATTATTCATCGAAATACAAAAGCAGTAATATCCCTAAATACGGACGCTTAAATAAGGGCTTCGACGACTGGCAGATACAGAATTTCTTCAGAGTGATAGACAAGCCCAAATATCGATTGTTATTTGGCTACATGGCTAATCTCGGCTTCAGAATCGGAGAAGTCATATGTATCAACATTAATCAGATTGACTTCAAGACGAGAGAGCTTAAGCTTAGGAGCGAGAAGTCGGGGCAGCTTGACTCTCTCATAGTGCCAGTGAATCTATTCAAGGAAACAGTCGCATTCATAAGGGCAAATCGGCAGGAGATAGAGAACGCAGAAGGCTACTTGTTTTTCAGAGAGCAGAACGGACATAGCCTAAGAGCCGAGCCATATCTTGAGCAGAATTACGTCAGGAAAGTATTCAGGGAATATGTGCAAATGGCTAACATTGACGAGGTTTACGACACTAGCGACGAATCAGGCTCTAAAAGAAAGACTCGAAGATTACACCTTTTGACTACTCATTCGCTTAGGCACTTCGCCATAACTCGCTTTGCTCGCAGCACAAATGGAAATGTCGTACTCGCCAGCAAGTTCGCACGTCACTCAGACCCGAACACCACGTTGCGCTATATTCATACCGACAAGCGAGAGCTTTATGAGGCCATCGACAACATAAGCACAACTGATATTGAAGATATGAAAAGGAGGTTGACAAAATGAAAAATATAATAGAAAAACCAACGATAGTGTTATTGATATATGAAGGCAAAAGGCATGAGTTCGACATCAGTAAACCTACTGAGTTAGAGCTGTTTAAGCGTATCACAAAAATAATATTAAATAATCAGAAACTGCGAGATTAATATATCTAATTCGCCAAGCTAAATCTATGTATATATTCATAGACGAGTCTGGAACTACTGATGAAAAGAACAAACAAAAGTTCCTCGTATTAGCCTTTGCACTTATTGAGAACAGAGATTTCGCTGATAGATTAATCCCAAAAATAAAGAAAACTTGTGAGATCAAAGGGAAACCAATAAAGAGCAGGGAGGTTAGCTATCATGATTTAACTCAGTTTCAGAGAGAAATAGCAATTCAAGAATTATTGGCATCTGGTTATAGGAATATGTATGTTTCTTTTTTTGATATTGATAAAGCTGATAGAAAATTTGTAACAGGGTCATATGAACACAAGATACAGATGGCAGGCATATGCGACTTTCTTTCAAAACTTGATAGA
>JAGWHJ010000017.1 GCA_028866835.1 Microcaldota archaeon
GCTGCCCATTTAGGTTAGCAACATAATAGCTATTAGCCGCAGAGTAATTCCTAAAAAGCAGGTATAAGACCGTAACGGATACATGTGACGATGGAAAATCCCCACTATAGAAGGTTTCTTCTGCATTGTTGATATTAGCTGCTTTAGAGTAATAGTATACTTTTGGTAATTGGCCTGAGAAATTACCAGGGAGAATAGAATTTAACTGACTCGCAGTTAGCGTATCAGCTGCAGTTTGATTTGGGTTAAATTGAACTGTAGCGATAAGAAGAGGTACTACAAAAATACAAATTAAGATAATAAAAGCTATAATTACTAAAATTGTGACAGCATTCTTAGTATTGCTACCTTTACTCTTACTTTTCATAATAGTATTCAGCCAATAGATTTTAAAAAGGCAAGTATTTCAGTTCGATTCTCTTTCCAAGAACCGAACTCAAATCTTACGACTGTATATAAAAGCTTCTGTCCGAGCGTCAGACTATGAGTATGACGCTGGGTACGAGAATCGAACTCGTGTAGGTCTTACGACCAAACAGGTTAGCAACCTGCCGCCCTACCACTAGGCGAACCCAGCACAGTTTCCGTGCAGCAGAGCTGGTTTGCACCACACGCACGCATGTGATTACCATGCATCTGCTCAGCCCTGTATCTCCAGAGCGTAGAAGCGATATATTTAGGGTTGCTCCTTCCGGCCTGGCCCGGTTCATATAAGGAACTACCGCTGGAGGCAGAGCCTCAACGCTTAAGCAAGGGTCCCATACATGTCTGTAGCACGCTACCAGCATAAGGCCCGCCTGAAGGGGATTTGCGGTGAAGGAAACCCCTAGCTTCCCACCATCTGCTGCAATATATAACCCTTACAAAACTTAATATAGCTAGCATGCTGATATATTTCCAGTTGACGTGAGAATTTGGACTACGAGACGATGCTTGACAGGGCGTTCGCGAAGATACCTGCGCTCTCAGTGGAGAAGCAGGACTTCAAGATACCTGTGGTCGATTCGATCATACAGGGAAACAAGACCCAGATCAGGAACATGGCGCAGATAGCGGACATAGCGAGGAGGAATGCCGCTGACATAGGCAAGTACTTGACGAAGGAGCTTGCGGCACCCATAGGCACCGAAGGCCAGGTCCTTGTCATAGGGGCGAAGGTGAACCCAAACGTGCTTGCCGAGAAGATAAAGAAGTACTTCGAGATGTACGTCATATGCAAGGAATGCCACAAGCCTGACACGCACGTCCAGGGGATTGAGCGCGGCTACATGACCATAGTGTGCGAGGCGTGCGGAGCCAAGTACACGGTGAAGAATTACCTGTGATATTATGTACAAAAAACCAGGAGCACCGCCGGAGCAGAGGAGCACGTTGCTGCCGAAGAAGGGCGAGTTCATAGGCCTTGTCACAAAGGCGCTGGGAGCGTCGAAGTTCAGCATAATGTGCAACGACCACAAGGAGCGTATATGCTCCATACCCGGGCGCCTTAAGAGGCGCTTCTGGATAAAGGAGGGCGACCTCGTCATAGTCAAACCATGGGTGGTGCAGGCGGACGAGCGCGGCGATGTCATCTGGAGGTACAGCATGATGGACAAGGACACGCTCAGGCAGAAAGGGTACGAGATACCGCAGTGAGCGCTTACCTTCCCATCACATACGAGAGCACTTTGTCCTCATCCTTTTCTATGCGATAGCGCTTTGCGAAGAAGGCAAGTATGTTGTGGACATCGCGCCTAAGGAACTCTATTGCGTTTGGATGCCTGAGCACCACGGCCTGGCCGAAGTCTATCATGTAGGGCACGTCTCCTTTCATCAGTATATTGTACTCGCTCACGTCGCAGTGGACGAGCTCTATGTCGTAGAGTTTCTTCATATCCTCTATTATTAGATCAAGTATCTTGGGGGGATCGGCCAGGTCCGAATCCTTAAGGCTTGGAGACGCCACGCCGTCGGTACCTATGAATTCCATTGCTATTATGTTCACGGTAAAGTAGTAGGGCTTCGGCACGTGCGCGCCAGAGGCCGCTGCGAGCAGCAGGTTGCCGTACTCCTTCTTGCACCATGTCTTGACCACGTTGAGCGGGTTTATCTTTATCTTCTCGAACCTCGGATCGCCGTAGATGTAGTTCACGCGGTTCATGAACGACGACGTCTCTATCCTGAATATCTTCAGAACCACAGCATCAGCGCCTTCTATCTTGCTGCCGGGATCCGCGAGATAGACGTCGGCCTCCTTCCCGCTCGCTATGATGAACTCCAGGCTCGAGACTATGTTGTGCGTGAAGACCTTCCTCAGCGCCATCATCGTCCTGTTGTCGAATATGCGCTCCTCTATCTTCATCTGCTCCTTCATCATGAAGTCGTCGCGCGAAGGCATCTTCCTCCTGCTGACCCTTCTTGCCATTCTATCACTAGCTATGCCCTACTCAAGCAATATAATCCTTCTTGCGCAAGCTATTAGTGATGGCCGACCTGAAGATGGTAGTGGACAACAGGGAGCGGAACATAAGCATAATAGAAGAGCTCTCGGTAAAGGGCGTCAACCTGACATTCGCGCAGCTCGACGTCGGCGACTACATAATATCGGATAGGATATGCATCGAAAGGAAGACGGTTAGCGACTTCGAGAGCTCTATAATAAACAACAGGCTCTTCGACCAGGCGGAAAGGCTCCACAGGAGCTACGAGAAGCCTATGCTGATACTCGAGGGCGACGAGAGCGAGGCGCGCCTAGGGAACAACGTGCTGATAGGGGCCATGCTGCGCCTTTACACAGATTTCAACATACAGATAATAAGATCCCGCAGCGCAGAGGAGACCGCTGACATACTCTCGCATTTCGCGACGATGGAGCAGGAGGGCGAGAAGCGCGATCTGCGAATTGTCGGCCTCAAGCGCGCCTACTCCAACGCCGAGTGGCAGATGCTGGTGCTGAGCACCATACCTGGCATAGGGCCGAAGCTCGCGCTGAACCTGATAAGCCATTTCAAGACAATAAAGAGCATAGCCTCCGCAAGCGAGGAGGAGCTTGCGAAGGTGGACAAGATAGGTGCCAAGAAGGCGAAGCGCATCTACGAAGTACTGAATGGGGAGTTCGAAGGATACGTGGGCAAGGGTTGAAACATGGGCTTGCTAGATCACCTTACGGGCGAGGTCTCGGAGCAGGCGATATTCCGGCGCAGCAGCGCGATAATAAGGCACGCCATAAAGGCGAACAGCATGCTTGCCGAGACGGTCAAGGGCGACCAAAAGGCGTGCGGAATGGCCGAGGCCATAGCGCACGAGGCGGACAGGGAGACGTTCAGCATAGCAAATTCAATAACGGAAGGTGGCGTGGCACCAAACCTGATAGACGACATGATGAGATTCATCGACACCGAGAACAACATAGTGGACAACCTCTCGACGCTTTCGAGGGCCCTATGCAGATACAAGATAAAGGAAAGGCCCGCCGCAGAGTTCGTTAACAAGAGGCTTCTATCTGCGCAATCATTGATAGACGAATCCCTGAAATTGCTGCTCAAGATGCACGAAGCTGACACCGTAAGCGCCGTGAGAAGGCTAAGGGCAAGGGTAAAGGACAACGAGAAGAGGGACGACCAGATAAAGGAGGCCCTGCTCGATTTCGCCTACGAATCGAAAGTCGACTACAAGACCTTCTACCAGATAACAACGGTTGCCTACCTCTCCGATGACGTCATGGACGGCTGCGAGGACGCGGCAGACATGATATTGAGCATAATGCTGTCGATACTTACGTAGTGGTTCATTTGATAGGGCTGCCGATTTACGCCGTTGCTTTCCTCCTGATCGCGCTTGTCGCCGGAAACAACGTGACCGTATGCGTCGGGACTGCGATAGCAGGCAGGATAATCAGCAGGAAGGCAGGCATAGTGATCGCGGCGGTCGGCTACACGGCGGGCTTCCTCATCGGGGGCGGCCTTCTGCAGTGGGGGGTGGTGCAGCTGCTTTCGGCTTCGGGGCAGGGCTTTGTTTTCGTAGCGATACTCGTGAGCGCGCTTGTTTTTGCGGCGGCGCATCTGCTCAGGGTGCCCCAGTCATTCTCAATTGTGCTTACGATGTCGCTGCTCGGGATAGATCTTGCAGATTCTGGGATACCGAACCTTGGATTCGCAGTGCTTGTGATAGGCTACTGGATCGGGGCGATGGTAGTGACCGCCGCGCTGGTAATCGCATTGCTCAGGTACTCCTACAGGACCCTGAGGGATAGGAGCGTCTGGCCCACGGTGAGCAGGATAAGGATAACCATAATCGCGGTATCTTTCCTCGCATCATTCACATTCGGCGCGAACACGATAGGCCTTGCGTACGCCACGCTTTCCGTGGAATCCGGCAATTCGGCCTACCTGCTCGCAACCGTAATAGCAGCCGCGATTTTCGGCAGCATAGCCCTCAGCGGAGGCGAACTCAGGAGGATAGGCAATGAGATAATAGCCCTGCGATACCTTAACGCTGCGATAACCCAGTCAGTATCGGTGCTGATAGTCGGAATAGCGACAGTCTTTAGCATTCCGATATCGACCGCGCAGACCTTTACCGCGGGGATGTACGGTGCGAGCCTCAGCTACAAGACCAGGCTCGTGCTCAAGAAGCCGCTCGTGTCCATAATTGCAACATGGACGGGAACAGCGATCGCAAGCCTCATTCTCTCGTTTGCTGTAACAAAACTACTTCTCGCTTAGTATTTCAGACATGGCTACCTCTTCGGCTTCGTCAGGATACAGTTCCAGCGGAAGAGGTTTCTTTATTTTGGAACGAGTCATCTTGAGGAACTTGGAGAGAATACCACGGTCCGTTGCGAAGGCGATGAACCTTTCGGCCTTTTTTGCTCCGGCAATCCTTATGGCGTCGTTTATCTTCATGGTGCCCGCGAGAAGCAGGAGCATCTCGATCTGAATCGAGCTTGAGCGCATCGAGGAATCATCGTGCCTCAGTAAGGCATTCAGATATGCAGGCGCAAGCCTCCTGACCAGCTTTTCGTTATAATCGGCGAGAAGGACGAAACTCTTTCCTTGGGAGCAGCGCTTGGACTTCTCTATCATCGTTTCAAGACCGCCCTCTGAGGAACAGAGCGCTGCAACTACATTGTCGACTTTTTCAAACAAGCTTACACCGATGCACATTATTTATGCGGGCATGCATTAATCAACTTGTGCTGTTTGGAGGTACAAAGTAGAGCTTGAGCTGGTCTATCGCCCCATTACCACTCACAAGCCGATCCGATGGCTGCGACTCGGGAGGCGTGTAGACAAGCTGCCATGAAGCACAGTAACTCTGCGGATTAGGTATGTAATCGAGGTTTCCTATCGTCACGTTCACGGGCATGGCAACGTAAGAGCCTGAGGGAATCTTGCTGCAGTTTGCTATCTGGTCATAAGAGATGAAACGGCTGATGTTGTTGAACTGCATGTAAGTGGACACGAACATTCCGGAGCTGAGATAAAGTTTCGTCGTATTAGGAAACTGGCTCATGTGACTCGCAACCTCTATTTGTGTGTGCGTCTCGTACGCCGTGAGGCTGTAAGATTCCAGATTGACAGGTATTGAGGTAAACACCAAGAACACTACGGCGCACAGCGCAAAGGCCCAACCCAGATACCTTCTGTGACTGCTCCTTTTCCCGCTTTCGGCAATGTTTACTATGGCGATTGATAGTATTATTGCAGTCGCCGGGGCTATTAGCATGAGGTACCTGGACAGCCTATGCTGCAGGAAATACGAGAATGGGGAGAGCGAGATGTGTGCAGGGTCGAATTCGAGCAGCAGGAAGCCGATAATGAACCAGAAGAGCACGAAGTATGCGCGCCTCTCCCTCTTCAGCAGCAGATAGGCGATCGCAGGGAGGACGAGGTAGAAGTAAAAACCGGCGTTGTTGAGTATGTGGTCGTTGTACGACTGCATGAAGATCGACACCGGATTGTAGTTCGAACTGCTGAAGCCCTGATGGAACGTGTTGATGATATCGTAAGGGAACATGTTTATTATGTAGAATTTAAGGTTCGACGTGTCTGGATTGTAGGCTAGGCCGTACGGCTGGTTGTACTGCGTCTGGAAGAAGTTGTAGTTCTCGGTGAATGTTATCAAAGGATTGCCGCAATTCACATAATTGAATATCCCCAGCACCACAACCGCGAATGCGAAGCCGTAACCGAGGAACAGGATTGTCTTGCTCAGCCTGGCCTTTCCCCTTATGAATTCTATTATAAGGTAGAGTGCAACGATGGCTATTGCCAGGGAGGCGAGCGGTATGGTGAGTATTCCGGCTAGGAGCGACGCGCCGCATATGAAGTACCATAAGCGCGAGGACCTTCTCTGGCCATACAGGAGCGCAAGCATCGCCAGGGTTACAAAGAACATCATCGGGATGTTGTCCGTCATTGTGCTCGACAGCGCAGCCACCGCAGGGAAGAATGCGAAGAGGAAGGATGCAAGCAGGCCGGCGTATTCGTTGTACAGCTCCTTCCCGAGGTAGAATACTATTGCCGTGGTCATGACAAAGCAGATGCTGTCCCATGCTGATAGGGAATAGATGTTTATGCCGAAGAGCACGTAGAAGAAGGCTATCGGATATATCTGCAGCGGCCTTATGCTGAGGATGTTGTTGGTGTTCTGCGCGAAGGTGCCTATCGAGGCATAGTAAGCCATCTGGGAATATGAATTGTCATCGCCGAAATAGGATACGCCCTGCGCAAAAACTATCGAGTACAGGATGGCGTAGGCGATTATGGCGGCGAAGAGGATCTTGACCTTCCTGTCCATGCCGCCTGCCGGCAGCTCCTTGGGCTTCTTGTTTTTCGTGCCAGGCATTGAGTTGAACCCTGAAACTAGCCTTATTGATCAGTCGTATTTTTATGCAATAGCAAGGGTTTTAATCCTTTTGATGCAATGTTATTACGTTTACGATATTATCAACGTGAGTTTGATGAGTCAATTCGGATCGCAGTTCCACGGAAGGTCGAACAGGAAGCTGGCCGGCAACGGCAAGGTTACTTTGAAGAACAGGGACAAGAGGAGGCATGAAATGGGAGGCTACTTCGTGGCTACAAAGCTTGGTGAGAAGGACGAGGTAAAGCAGGTAAGGCACAGGGGAGGCAGCGTCACCGCTAAGATGCAGTACGCGGCGTCCGCAAACCTGCTTTCAGGCAAGGCGTACAAGAAGGTGAAGATAAAGTCCATAATGGAATCGAAGGATAACAGGAACTTCGCCAGGCTTAACATAATCACGAAGGGCACGATCATAGAGACCGAGGACGGCAAGGCCGTAGTAATAAACAGGCCGGGAAGGGACGGCTTCATCAACGCTAAGAAGATATAGGTGTTGTAATAACAACGAGGGTCTACTCCTGCGATGCTGCCGTGCAGCCAAAGCTTAAGGAACTTATGGCGTACGATCCGTATCTTGACAAGAGCCTCAGCGAGGAGCAGCTTAACACGATAAGGAAGGACGAGCAGGCAAACGTCATCTTCGCAAGGCAGGACTACCAGATAAAGGACGGCCTTTCGCTGGGCCTGGAGAGGGAGAGGTGTTATCTCATAATAAGCGCAACTGACGATTTTCTCGATAAGGCGGACAAGAAGCTGAAGGCAAGCGTGCCAGGGATAAAGCGCGTTGATCCAGAACTTGAGAAGAGGATAGTGGCCACTGTCGAGGATGAAAGGCACGAGAGCGAACAGGGGCTGGGAATGATATTCGGGGGCTGATGGATGAACCTGCTGAGCGCAAGGGATCTCTCTAGGAAGCAGATAGAGGAGATATTCCTCGTTGCGGACAGCCTGGAGCACCAGAAGTACTTCCAGCTGAACGGCAGGAAGGTGCTCGGCCTACTTTTCGAGAAGGCATCGACTAGGACGAGGGTCTCGTTCGAGGCCGCGATGGCGCAGCTGGGAGGCTCCTCAGTGTATATAGACAAATCTACTTCCCAGCTTTCAAGGGGCGAGAGCATCGCGGATACAGCAAGAGTGCTCAGCCTTTATCTTGATTTCGTTGCGGCAAGGCTCTACAGGCAGGAAGACTTGGAGGAATTCGCCAAACACTCGAAGGTGCCCGTGATAAACGCTCTCACGGATGTGGAGCATCCGACACAGGCGCTTGCGGACGTTTACACAATAAGGAAGGTATTCGGAAAGGTCAGCGGCTTGAGGATTGCTTTCGTAGGAGACATAAAGAACAACACCTGCAATTCGCTGATGGCGGTAGCAACAAGGATGGGCGCAGGCATGGCGCTGGTAGGGCCGAAGGGCTACAGCCCAGACGCGGGCTTCATTAAGGATGCAAGGAAGCACGGCAAGGTGGATATCTCAAATGACATGAGGAAGGGGCTTGCAGGAGCCGATGTAATTTACACGGATACGTTCGTAAGCATGGGCATGGAAAAGCAGGCTGAGAAGAGGCGCAGGCTTTTCAGGAGGTACATTGTGGACGACCGTGCGCTTTCTTATGCCAAGAGGAACTGCAAAGTGATGCACTGCCTGCCTGCACACCGCGGGGAGGAGATAGCAGCGAACGTGATAGACGGCGGCAGGAGCATAGTCTGGCAGCAGGCGCTGAACAAGCTCGTGATAGAGAAGGCGATACTGATATACCTGTCAAGGAATTCATGATCCGGCCTGGTTCTGATGAAAGTCATAATATACATGTCAATAACACCGAACGGATACATCGCCTCCAGCAGGAGCGGCACCGATTTCATACAAAGCGCCTCTGACAGGGGCTTTCGTAGGATGATGTCACAGGTAAAGGCGAATGTTGTCGGCACAGGCACTTATAAGAAGTCTTTGGAAAGCGGACACTTTCCTTACAAAGGCCTTAATGTTGTGATGACCAGGAAACCTGTCAAGAGCAGATGGAAAAACGTGATCTTTACTGACAAGGGTCCGGCGGAGGTCCTTGAGCTTTTCAGGAAAGAAGGATACAGGAGGGTCATGGTAGGAGGGGGCAAGATCAATTCGCTGTTCATGAAGGCAAAGTTGGTGGATGAGATATACCTCGACGTGCAGCCCAGCGTGTTTACTGAGGGTGTGCGTGTCTTCGACGGACCCGATTTTGATGCGAAGTTGAGGCTGATTGGGGTGAAGAGGCTTTCAAGAAGCGAGGTGCAGCTCCATTACAAAGTTTTGAAGAAAGGCCATCCTCAGAAATGATATGCAAGGATAAGCACCGCCACTGCCATCATTACTGTGCCGATCGACATCTGGATCAGCCATTCGGGAAGCCTCTCTATCTCAGGCTCGAGCTGCTTTATTGCTATCAATGGTATGGCCACGCCTATGAGCATGCCGAGTATCGCAGACGAGTAAGCGCCGCCTGCGGCTGCGCCGACCGATATGCTTATGCCGCCCGCCTCGGCTTCCTCTAGTATTATTGCAGTGTACACGCCTATCAATCCTGCGCCTATCTCCTCCCTGAGCTCCTCCTTCTTGGATTCCTTGCTGCCGTGATTCTTGATGCCTTCGTAGAGGAAGTGTGCACCTAGCACGAATATGACCGTTCCAGCAAGGAGTATTGTGATCCCTGCTGGCAGCGCCGTGAAGAAGAGGTACAGGGCGGCGAGTAGCGGCACGAGCGTTGCAAGGCCGGCAAACACCGTCGTCCAGGCCTTCCTCCACCCGTATTTGCTAGCCGCAGCGACGGCGAACATCGCTATCTCGCTTCCCTCGAGTAGGCCTATCCCAAGGCCCACAAGGAGCACATGATAAAGCAACGTGAAGGTCATTGCCACCAATCAGAATTGCCTATGTCCACTTCCCGTTCTTGAACCTCACATCGGATATGGCTATCCCTGCGCTGGGGCCACCGGCGCTGGGCACATTGACAGTGTATGAGCTGCCCTCGGTCTGGTTGCACAGTGCCAGGCCGAGAGCCTCAGCATAGCCGATAGGGGTAAGGAACTGCTGCGAGCAGCCAGCAGGCCATGTCACGCTCGAGCCGCACGAGAACCAGCCGCACGATACAAGGAGCGCGACGGCCTCGGGCTGCGTGCCCGCATCGGTGTTGTAGGTGAACGATGCCGAGCTGGCGTTATTGAACACCGTCCCAGATTGCCCTCCGTAGAAGACGCCAGAGCTGTTGCTAACGGACAGGCCAGCCGCCTCTACCGCTGGCGCTCCGGTGTGTACGGCCGCCGTGCACGTCGCGCCGGAGGACCACGGCGAACTTATCTTGGATACATTGAGATACGAGCCGCCGGAAGAGGTAAGAAACACAGGCCATGATGATGAAGCCAGTGCGCCGTTGCCCTGTGCCGCCCAGCAGAACACCCCAGGAGCGGTTGACGAAGGCACTGAGCACGACGCCGAGTTGCTTGAAGAAGGACCCGTATCGCAGAAGGTCGCGGTTACGGAATTGGCCGGAGGTATTGTTGTGGTCGAGCTTGTGGACATCGTTGAGGTGGTCGTCGTGCTGGTGGTGGTTGTCGTGAACGGCGCGGTAGTGGTAACTGTGCCCCATCTGCCGTTCTGGAACTTTGCGTATGCGAAGGTAACGCCTGTTTGCGTTCCGCCCAGCGAAGAATCATTGAGAGTGTATGAGCTGCCCTCGGTCTGGTTGCACAGGGCCAGCGCGACAGAGCTTCCTGCCCCCACAGGGTACATGAAGGTCTGGTTGCAGCCTGAAGGCCAGTTTATCTTGGATCCGCATGATGTCCATCCGCATGCTACCATGAGCGCGACGGCCTCGGGCTGCATGCCCGCATCGGTGTTGTACGTGAACGAGAATGAGCCTACGTTGCTCAAGGACGCGCCTCCCTCGCCGCTGTACCTCATCGTGCCGTTAGCGCTAACTGAAAGGGCCCCTATCTGGATGTTCGAATGGCTCGAGCTTGCAGTGCAAGTCGACCCAGATGCCCATGGTGATCCCATCTCGGATACATTGTTGAGGCTGCCTGATCCGGTAGCATTCTGGAAGACAGGCCATGATGGCGTGTTGAGGGGCCCGTTTCCGTCAGCGCCCCAGCAGAACACTCCGGGAGATGCGGATGCCGAGACCGTGCATGAGATGGCGCCGGTGCCGCGGTTTATTCCGTTGCAGGTGTTCGCGTTGTATATGGTTATCGAATTCGAAGATGGGGATGTTGCCTGCTTTATTGCGTCGCCTATCATTAGCCAGTCGACGGAATAGCTGCTCTTGTTCGTTTTAAGCGTTACAGGCGTTGAGGACTGCAGCGAATTCACTATCTGGTAAGCGGCCCCTCCTGACCACCAGCTGTTCTGCCTGGTGGCGTTCGTCGCTATAGTGGCATAATTGCCGGAACCTATCCATAGGCGGTCTGATGGGGACGTGCCTGCAAGCGTAGGCCCGCCGTCGTTGCCGGCAAAGCCGAGAAGCATGTCGTTCCTGTTGATGGTCGATACCTGCACCGTCGCGGCCCCGTTTATGCCGTTGGCTGTCGCCGGAAGCGCCGTGCTCTGGTCCCAAGGCGATGTGAGGTTGGCGCCCGAAATCCCGAATACGTCCAGTACGCCGGCATCGACATTGCCTGTGAAGGCGACTTTTATAACGTCGGAAGAGAGCCCTGCCGGCGCTATGGCGTACCATATCTCCTCGTCATCAGATGCATTCTGCACGTCCGGATGGAATGCCAGTGAGGATCTCTTGAACCAGGTAAGCCCGTCACTGTCGGTCACGGAACTTACTGCCCTAGCGATCTGCGGAGGCGTCGTCTCGAAGCCCGCGTCAAGCACTATCACGTCATTGGTATTCGACGTGGTGAAGGATACCTGCGCGCTGCTGACGTTGTTGCGGAATACCGTAGAGTTGGAGCCGTCCATCGCAAGGGCGGGGCTGTAGCTGGCTCCTGCCTGGCCGCCCCATCTGCCGTTCTTGAACTTCGCGTATGAGATGGTGACGCCAGTGTTTGTTCCGCCGAGCGACGGGTCGCTGACAGTGTACGAATTGCCCTCCGTCTGGTTGCAGAGCTCCAGCGCGACTGCGTTGAGTATGTTTGTAGAGTAGATGGACTGTTTGCACCCTGCAGGCCAGTTTATTGTGGTTCCGCAGGAGTTGTATCCGCAGGACACCATGATCGCCACCGCCTCAGGCTGGTTGCCAGGGTCCGTGCCGTAAGAGAAGTTGAACGAGCCCACCCTGTTGAGAGAGATCCCTCCCTCTCCGCTGTACTGCATGTTGCCGCTTGAAGAAACCGACAATCCCGCAGACTGGACGTTCTCGAAGTTGTTGCTTGTGGAGTTCGAAGATGCTGTGGTGCACGTGGAACCGGATGTCCATGGTGCCCCTGACTGTGCCACATTCGACGGTATTCCGCCCTGCCCGAGCGGTCCTGAAGCGGACTGCGACACAGACCATGACGGCTTTATCAGCGGTCCGTATGACGTCGAGCTCCAGCAGAAGACGCCGGGGGATGTTGATGCAGTAACGGTGCATGAGGTGGAATTGCCGTGGGCTATGGAGTTGCAGGTGTTAGGAGTGTAGACCACGGTCGTGTTTATGCCCTGCGGCGCTCCCCAAACGCCGTTTGCAAACTTAAGTACCTCGATATTTTCGGCTCCGTTGACGCTAAGGTTCAGGACGACACGATACTGGCCGCTCTCCGTCTGGTTGCATAATGCAACTATCTGATTCTCCTTGAGCGCGTTGTTTGGCGTGGTGCC
Organism: Microcaldota archaeon; assembly: GCA_028866835.1. Lineage (GTDB taxonomy): Archaea > Micrarchaeota > Micrarchaeia > Micrarchaeales > CABMGC01 > JAGWHJ01. The sequence continues at coordinate 12,628 of JAGWHJ010000017.1, forward strand.
GAACTGGACCTTGCATCCGGTGGGCCAGCTGAACTTGGAGACGTTAGGGCACGTGCCCCCTCCGCAAGAGACCAGTATCGCGACGGCCTCCGGCCTCGTTATGGGGCCTGGATCGGTGAAATACGTGTACGTGCGGGTTCCGTTGAAGGCGCTTAGGCTCATGCTGGTCTCGCCAGTGTAGTTCATGAGCGTGTTGCTGCTTACAGCCAGCCCCGCCACGCCTATTGGCGCGCCGCCCTTGAATGCGACGGTCTCATTGCAGGTCTGGTAGCCGGACATTCCCGAAGTATAGACATCGGCTATGTTGGATACGCTCTGGGATGACGCCACCGCCTGTGTCGTTGGCCCGATTGCAAGCGTGCCGTTCGCTGCGGAGCCAGCGCAGAATGCGCCGGGGTACGAAAGCGCCTGGACCGAGCAGGATACGGAATTGGCCGATGTGCTCACTGCATTGCATGTGTTTGCGCTGTATACCACTTTAGGAGGACTGATGATGGGCATGCTCCACAAGCCCTTGTCGAACCTTGCAGCCTGTATGGCGGCTCCTCCGCCGGTGAGATAAAGGTTCACGAGATATGTATTGCCCTCGGTCTGGTTGCAGAGCGCGAGCATGACCTGTCCCGCATTGCTAGAGGGCGCAGTGAAGAAGTCTACCTGGCATCCTGCAGGGAGGTTTATGTCCATGCACTGGCGGAAGCCGCACGAGATCATGAGCGCCACAGCCTCAGGCTGCGATCCTGGGTCCGTATGGTACGCGAAGGTGTAATTGCCAGTGTACGAGCCTATGCTCACCCCGGTTATCCCCTTGTAGTTGCCGAGAGCATTTACGGAGAGGCCGCCCACTGCAACAGGTGCGTAGCCGTTGCTTGAGACTGCCGAGGTGCATGTTGACCCCGAAGTCCATGGAGATCCGGTCTCAGCTACATCCTGGAATGGGCCTCCTGATGCCGCCTGCGATATCGGCCATGCAGGCGCGCTGAGAGGACCGTTGCTTGCCGCGCCCCAGCAGAATACCCCTGGCGAAGCTGAGGCGGTCACGGAACAGGAAGTTGAATTGCCCTGCGTGCTTATGCCGTTGCATGCAGAGAACGAGTACATCGCCGTAGAAGACAATGTAGGCCCCTTCTTTATGGCATCGTCAAGCATTATCCAGTTGCTGGAATACCCGCCCGTCTCGGCCATGGTGATGGAATTGAACGCCAGAGTAACGTTGGTTATCTTGTACGCTGCTCCGCTGCCCCACCAGTAGACCGCGCCGTTGTTCTCACCTGTTACAATTGTATTGTAGCCGTTAGTTCCTACCCAGTACGTGCCTCCGCTTCCTGCACCTCCGTCATTGCCGGCCATTCCGAAGATTATGTCGTTTGGATTGGAGGTCGCGAAGTATGCGGTTGCGACGCCGCCGTTCGCCCCTGTCGTGCTGCCCGGTAGGGTGATGTTCTTGTCGAACGGCGATGTCACATTCGCCCCGGAAATACCGAATGCGTTAAGCACAGCATCATCTATAGTGCCGCTCAGGTGAACGGTTATCACGTCAGAGGAGAGCTTGCTGGGCGATACTGCATACCACTCCTCCATGTCATCGTAAGCGTTGTGCGAATCCGGGTGCAGCCTTATTTCATTCCTCATTGTCCAGTTGAGGCCGGCGGTATCGGAGATGGAGTTGACTATCTGCGCACCCTGGGTCGAGGTGGATTCGAATCCGGCGTCAATAATTATCATGTCGTTTGTATTGGAGGTGCTGAGCGTGACCGTGCCGCTCCTTGCGCTCGAGAACTGGCTTGTTGAAGAGCCGTCTATGGCAAGGGGGCTCGGAGAAAATGCGCTCCCCCATACGCCATCAGCGAACCTTATGTCCTCGATGGTCTCGGCCCCCGTAAGATTTAAGCTGATGACATAGCTGTTGCCCTCTGTCTGGTTGCAGAGGGCAAGCAGCTGGCTCTCCTGCTGTGAGTTCTTCGACCCTATGTACGCATGGTTGAAGACGACCTGGCAGCTGTTGGGCCAGCCATGGCTTTGAGTGCCGTTGCTGAACGTCAGGTTCTGGCATATGCCGCGCGAGCACGAGACAAGTATGGCGACGGCCTCCGGCTGCGTGCCCTTGTCGGTGCTGTACTTGTAAGTGTAGATGCCATTGTACAAGGCAACGCTTGCGCCTGATTCACCGGTGAAGTACATCGGCCCGAAGGAGTTAACCGCAAGGCCTCCGACGCCGATAGGCAGGCCGTTCGTTGAAAGCACATTGACGGCGCATGTGGCAGTCGTCTTGTTGCCGTACCAGCCGATGTTGGCGAAATTGAACAGGCCGTTTGTCGAGACCGTCTGCTGGGGGACGTAGGTAAGGTTTATCTGCGAGGCGTTTGCCGAGGCGCCCAGGCAGAATGCTCCCGGGTACTTAGCTGCAGGCACGGAGCATGAGACCGAGTTGCTCCCTAGCGGAGGGAAGGCCATGGCGCTGCAGAAGCTCGGCACGTAAACGGTCCTTGACGGCTGCATAGGGGTGATTGTCGTTGTCTGCGTCGTTACCAGGCCCCCTGCAGGATTGTTCACGTTGACAGAATCATTTATCAGCTGCACATTGAAACCGTTGGGGATTACTCCAGTAGTCGAATAATTGAACTTGTTCCAGAATGATGGTATGGTGATGCCGCTTGCCGTTGTCCACCTGTTGGCCGTGAAGTTGAAGTCGTATGGCGGGGCATCTACGCCGGATGGCTGTGATATGTTCCATATCTCCTGGTAATCAGTGTAGCCAAGGAAGCCGCCGTAATTATAGGTGGAGAGATTCATGTAACGCGCGCCGGTAGGCTCGATTATGCTCCAAACCTCGTTCGAGCCCTGGTATGCGAGGAACTGCGTATAACCGGACTGGGCGATTATGTTGAAAGTGTACATGTCGCCTGAGATGAGCGGCATGGCCTCGGGAGAGAAGTGATAGCTCAGGTTGGAAGGCGGCCCTGTCGTCCACGAGTATGCAAGCCCCCATTGGCCGTTGTTGTCGGCAAAGCCGATCTGGTCGTAGCTTCCCGCGCTGTCCCAGGCAGACATGAGGACGTAATAGAAATTAGGTGTCGAGAGAGGATACGGAGGTATCTGGAGCGTGGTCGTTATGGAGGCCGCCTGCGTGTTGTTCTCGGCAGTTATGGCACCGCCATACCAATGGGCCTGCTGAGATGGAGGTGGGGCGCTTTGAGCAGAACTTTGTGCACTTTTATTAGCGCAGCTGCCTGCAACCAATGTGGATGTCAAAGGCCTTGCCGGCGGAGGAATCGGACGCCCATTCACCATGGGGAATGGCATGTTAGGATTCCATAGCAGGGAAGGGACAACATTCCCTGTCGTAGTAATCGATATCGCAGGTGATGGGCAGGGTGAGGACAGGACGGGCGCGAACGCCGAAAGCTGCCCGGAGCCGGGCTGCTGGGCTGCGTAGAGGCTTGAAACTGGTATTGCCAAAATCAGGAGTGTAAAGAGAGATGCCGCGGGAAGAATTAATTTGCCAGACATTTTCCACACCCGCTGATAGATGGATTTGGATAAATATTTAATGTTTTCTGAGATTCATGGCCGGTCAGGTCTGATTCAGATACCCGTATATTATGAAGGCTCCCCTCGGTGCGGCTATGCACCCCTCGAACGGCGCAGAGGGGCCTACTGTTGTATATATGGGCAGGGTGCATCCTGAGACATTGACTGCGGTCCCGTTTGCGTACCTGAAGTTCATGCCGCTGAAGTTGTATCTTACCGCACCTGCCGGGCACTGGCCGCAGGAAAGGTTCTCCCGCCACTGCTGCCCGCTTGAGAAATTTATCTCCGAAACGCTGGTCCATGCGCTCTGTACCTTCATCGTGAATATAGGCATAGGATTAGAGGTCGCGCTGACCAGGCTCCCGAAGCCAAGCGCGATTGCGGCTATAACAGCGATTATGAGCAGCACGTACAGCGCGGTAGGGTTCCGATCGAACCTCTGGAGCGTTGACCCCCAATCTCCCATGATGTAATCATTGGGACAAATATATTTTAACCTTCACTGCAGCGAATGATGAACCTCTGCGTCATCATCGAGGCGGCGGCGGCGGAGCGCATGTAAGGATATATAAACTTAAGCAATTCTTATTAATTGGTAATCATGGAGACTATCTGCATCTCTCTTGGCGGAAGCATCATCTCGAGAAGAAATGGCGTAAACGTTTCCTACATAAGAAAGCTCCTCAGGGTCCTCAAGAACAACAGCAGGAGGTACAAGTTCATAATAACCGTCGGCGGAGGGTATGCGAGCAGCCTTTACGTAAAGACGACTCGCAGCATAATCAGCAACAATTCGGTCCTCGACCAGATAGGCATAGCGTTCACAAGAATAAACGCGCTGATAGTCAAGGACCTCCTTACCGACATAGACCTCTACCCCAACGTTGTCACGAGCCTGGAGGAGCTCAAGATGGCTGCCAGCGAGAACGAGGTAGTCGTCATGGGCGGGCTTCTGCCAGGAATATCTACTGACGCTGTCGCCGTGCTCTCATGCGAGGTCACCAACGCAAAGAAGCTCATAAACGTCAGCAAGGAGGCGTTCGTGTACGACAGGCCTCCTTCTGAACCAGGTGCGAAGAGGATACCGGAGATGACGCACGACCAGTTGATTAACCTGGCTTACAAGTACGACACCAGGGTGGCGAAGTCGCCTTTCATCTTCGACCTGGTCGCGAGCAAGCTAGCAAAGAGAGGGAGGATCAGCGTGTATTTCATAAATGACGATGTAAACCAGCTGAACCTTGCCATAATGGGAAAGAAGCACAATGGCACGACGGTAAGCTGATGATGCTAAATGGGTGTTTTGTTGTCCGACAAGGAGAAGCGAAAAGGCAGGCGAATGCAGTCCGCCATGGAGTACCTTACCACCTACGGATGGATGATAATAGTCATAATAGTGGCGGTGACGGCGCTCTTCGCTCTGGGGGTTTTCAACCTGCAGTCGTACTCGCCGAAGGCCAGCAGCGGCACCTGCTTCGTCTCGAGGCCGAACGGGCCGAACACCACAGCATTCATAGCGCTTGACGGGGGATGCGACAACCTGCTGCCGAGGTATGCCATGTCAACGAGGGCGCCATTTGTGCTAACGTGCAACCCCGGGACTGTGCCGATAAGGATAAACATGACGATAGCAAGGCTCAATGCTCTCACGCTCAGCTGGTGGTCGTCGACAAGCAATCCCAACGCGAGCGGCACCATAGTGCACCTCGATTCGTCCAATGCAGGCGGGGTTAGCTGCGTCGGGAACTTGTGCACAGTCGCCGGTTCATCTGTTTCGCCAGCACCGGCCATGCTCTCTAGCGGCTGGATTTATTATGCCCTAACCATGGACAACTCAGGGAAGAGCGTGCTCTACATAGACGGCAAGCCAGGCCCTACCGGCGGCGGTACGTCGCCGCTCACCAGCGTGGACTACATGACGATAGGCGCTTATTCGTCAGCGTGCGCGAAGGACTTCAACGGCAGCATAGCGAACGTGCAGCTGTACAACTCGTCGCTTGACGCGAACACTATAAACACGATGTACTACTACGGCATAGGCGCGGATCCCATCTTCGTGAACAACCTTGTGGGATGGTGGCAGCTCAACGGCGATGTTCAGGACTGGTCCGGTGACATGAACAACGGAGCCACCACCAACGTGATATTCAATACGCAGTGGTACACGAATTACGTCCCTCCTTGACCGCTCCGCATTTCCGGCCTTTCTTTTCTTTATGAGTTTACTTCAGGATCAGTTGTGCTGCCTTATCTCTTCGAGGTTCTTCATCCCGTTGAGCTGGCTAAGCGCCTCGTACGTTGCAAGCGATACGTTGTAGATGTCCCTTGTCCTGCCCCTTGAGAAGGTCCACATGTCCTTTATGCCGGCCAGCTCGAGGACGTTCTTGACGGTGTTGCTCGCCGCTATGCCCACTCCCCTCGGCGCAGGCTTGAGTATTACCTCGGAGCTCCCGCACTTTGCCTGCACCTTCAGCGGTATACTGTGGCGCGTGCCGCAGTTGCACTCCCATGAGCCGCAGCCCAGGTTGATGGAGATTATGTGCTTCTTGGCGTCCCTTATTCCGGTCTGTATGGCAGGCTTTGCCTCTACGTCCTTGCCAACGCCGAGCCCTATGTGCCCATTCCTGTCCCCTATTATGACGGTGGCCCTGTACTTCTGCTTCCTGTTGTTCTTGGTCATTCTCTGGACCGATGCTATCTCTAGCACCTTGTCCTCGAGGTTCGGGAGCAGGGCGTCTATTATCTCAACTTCCTTGATGAGCTTTCCGGTGGAGAAGATCTGCTCGATGCTGGTTATCTCCTTGTTCTTGACCATCAATCCTACTCTTGTCTTCGGCTTCCAGTCGTCGATGCTGAATCTCGGTTCGTAATCGCGGTCTCTGTTGTCCAAAAAATCACTTCCTGGCGAGTATCATCGCCTTTGCATCTGTAAAGCTCTTGTGCAGCGTCTCAGGAGCAGCGCCCTTCTCGAGATACTTGCCGTACTGCCTCTTGTATCCGTCAGGATCCTTTTCCTTCAGCTCCATCACATGCTTTACATTTGAATAATTATAAACTTTCTCATCTATCTCGATGCTGCCCCTCAGCTTCATCCCCCCGTCGATGCAGCCCTTGGCGAAGACGAACGGTATGGAGTTCTTGACAGGGGAGCTGAGCCCTATGTCAAGTATGTGCTCCTTCTGCGCGTCCTCGGCCTTCAGCTTCCTCGCTAGCAGGAGCCCGGTGAGGTACGCTGTCGGCCTGTTAGCCCTTGGCGACCACTTGAAATCCTCGAGCTCGTTCGAATCCACGGAGATGGCCGTGACATCGCCCTTCTCCGTGTACCTCACGATCTGCGCCAGTATGCGCTTGTTGGTCTTCCTGATGACCACGCGGTCCATTCCGCTCTTGACGAGCGCCAGCCGCTTCCTGTAGTCGGTAAGCGATTCGCGCCTCCTCCTGAACTTTAGGTTTACGATCTCTCTCCTCATAAGCGTCACTTGTACTCGCTGCTAATCTTGTCGTTTATCGCCTTGAGCTCGCTGTCCTGCAGGCTCAGTCCGTGCTCCTTCAGGTGAAGGAGCATCTGGGCCTTCGTGGCGTAGGCGTTTCCCTTTATCAGCCTGTAGAAAGTATTGAACGTCTTTGTGTCTATCTTCTTGGCGAGCTTGAGCTCCTTCAGCAGCCTTCTCTGGCTCCTTACCTTCTTCTCCCACTTCCTTCCGGTTCTTGCCTTCTCGGTGCCGCGCCTCCTGCCGATGCCCCTCTTCCTGCCTGCCGCCCTCGCCTTCTTGAGCAGCTTCGAGTTAATGCTGAGGTTGTGCTTGGCCTCGATTGCGTATATCGACCCTTTCTTTACGAGCGCACGTATGTCGTCCTTTGTGAGAGCCTTCTCAGCATCCGCGAGGGCTTCGCCCTTTATCCTTATCGAATTTAGGCCCCTGTTCATTATCTGGCTTGCAGCCCTCTTCGCGAATCGTATGCTCATATCTGCACCCTGTTTACTATCCTTATTCCATGCTGGTCGGCGACCTTCTGCAGCGCGAACCTCTTCCTCCTTGAGATGTCGTGCGCCAGCCTCGCCGAGACATTCTTCATTCCTATAAGCGTCATGAGCTCCATCTCGTTGTGCACCAGCGATTCCGTTGAGCCGTCAGGCCTGTGGTATCGCACCTCGGCGCCGTTCTTGTAGCCTATGCTCGGAGTGGGGCCGCTTTCCTTCTTCTTCACGCGCTTCTTGTTGTCTATCCCCCTCTGCCTCCTCCACCTGTCCTTGATTCTCTTCCTGTTCGGGGCGCCGAAGTTTGGCACAATGAAATGCGGTTTGTTCCTCTTTCTTATCATGATCATTCCTCCGTAACGATGTACACGCCGTCCTGGAACACGCGTGTGTCATACCCGCGCGCGTAGCATGCCTTCCTTATGTTCGCGATTGTCTGGCCGATCTCATAACGGTCTATTCCCTTTATCAGGAAGTCCTGGCCCTTTATCTCGACCTTCGTGCTGCCGATTATCATCGCCTCCCTGGGGACCTTCTCCCCGAAGACGTTCTTTAGGTATATGGTGTTGCCCTTGACCTCTACTGACATCGGGAAGTGCGCGAACATGAGCTTCATCTTCTGCTCTATGCCCTTCTGGACCGTCTCCATGGTATCCTTGAGCTCCGATGAGAACGCGGTCTCGGCGAGCATCGCCTTCCTCTTCAGCTTCTTGTTGTCGACCGCGGTGACGTTTGCCTTGCCGTCCTTGACGTCGATGCGCACGTACTTGCCGTTGAAGTGCTTGATTACCTGGCCCAGCTTGCCCTTTATGACTACCTCCGAGCCCTTTGCCTCGACAAGCACGCCATTAGGTATCTCTATGCTGGTCATTTGAAATCATCAATATACATATGCGATGAGCCTGCCCCCAAGGCGCTTCGAGCGGGCGTCGCGGTTCGTCATTATGCCTTCCTGCGTTGAAACCACGAGTATGCCGAAGTTGTTGCTCGGGATGTACCTCATCTCGTACTTCTGGAACTCGGCGAACCTCACGGCGTGCCTCGGCTTTATGACGCCGATGTCGTTTATTCGCTTCGAGAGCTCTATCTTCAGCATGTTGAACTTGCCCTCCTTGAATTCCGAGTAGTCCTTGATGTACTTGTTGGCCTTCATCGTGTCGAGGACGGCCCTGATGAGCCTCGTCGAGGGCACCACGCAGTCGTACCTGCCCGCATTCTCGTAGAGCTTTATCTTGTTTATAGTGTCGGCGAATACGTCTACCATAAGTATCACTGGTATTTCTCAAAGCCTATGCTGGGGCCTACCTCCCTGAAGCATCTCCTGCACACGTAGAGGCGGTATGACCTGATGAGCGCCCTTGAGGAGCCGCATATCCTGCACTTCCTCTTCGCCCTTCCTTTCTGCTTAAGATCGTAGCTTACCATCGTAATCAACCTCCGGATATCTTCGCATTGAAGTTCTTGCCTATGTAATCGACTATCTCGTCCCTCATGACCTGGCTGTGCTTCATTCCCACCGCGCCGGTCTTCCTCTTCCTGCGCTCCACGCGCTTGCCCCTCCTTGCGAATGTGGCGTTGACATTCACTCCGAACATCCCTATCTTCGGGTCGTACTTTATCCCGGAGAAGTAGATGTACTCGCTGACGCCGAATGAGAGGGAATTGCCGGCGATGGAGGATTCCTTCACCGTGTTGTCGACAGCCTCTAGCGCCCTCTTGAGCATGCTGCGCGCCTCGTCCCTCCTTAGTGTCACCATGGCCCCGATTATCTGGCCCTTCCTGATCTTGAACTCGGGCGCCCTCTTCCTCGCCTTGGTGGCTACGGGCTTGTGCGATGTGAGCTTCTCGAGAAGCATCTTGGCGTTCTGGAACATGTTCTCCTCGGAGCCTATCCCCATGTTTATCACTACCTTCTCAAGTTGAATCTGCTTCATTGGGTTAGCGCCTTGGTTTTCCATTAATCATCACTTGATTACCATTATGTTGTCAAGCAGCGTCTCCGCCTTCTTGCCATCGCTCTCTATCTCGACTGTCGCGCGCCTCGTTGCCGTTCCGGGTTTTATCTCCTTGATGGTTCCAGTCCTTGAGGCATGAACCCCGTTTATGACAAGGCATTTCGCGCCCTTGCCGAGCTTTATCACGTGCTCTACCTTGCCGTCCTTGAGCTGTACAGAATCGTTTACCGAGAGGTCCTTGTCGCAGGCTATGTTAGTGCCGTCATGCAGCCTTATCATCTGCTTCTTGCCCTTTGCAGTGTACTTGCCCACGACCCTGAATATGCGCTCGTGCTTGCTCACATCGACCTCAGAAAGCGAGACGACGCCGCGCTTTCCTACCTGCATCAAATAAATTTTCCCGGACTTGGGGAACTCTATAGAATCGCCGAAACCCAGAGGGTACCGCTCTTCTTTTATGGCCTTGCCGTTCACGAGCACGCCTCCGCCCTTGATTATCATGCGGGCCTCCCTTGAGTTTGCCGCGACGTTGAGCTTCTCCTTGAGCACGGTTATAAGCGCGATTGTAGAGCCTATTGTGAACCTGCCGGCGTTCGGCTTTGTGAGGTATGCGTTGGTCTTCCTTGACACATTAACGAACTTGTTGGCTGCCAGCCTCTTTATGTGCCTGTTGTTTCCTTTGTTTCCCATTATTTCACCGTTGCCGCCGCTTTGCCGCCCTTAAGCGCCTCGAGCTTGCCGCTCCTGCGCTTGTCCGTCAGATCCAAATCGGTAAGATAAACGTTAGAAGCGGATATTGGTATGTGTATCTCCTTGCCCTTCGACTTCTTCTTGATTATGCCGTCTACCGTGATTACGTAGTTGTTCAGGTCTACTTCAAGGACCTTCCCGGTCTTCCCCTTGTTTCCGCCTGCCATGATCTTTACGGTGTCGCCCCTCCTTATCTCTATGCTCCTTCGCTTTATGCCCAGCTTGGCCTTGAGCTCCTTCGAGATATGGGCGTTCACGAAATGCTGCCTCATGTGCATCGGCGCGTTGTCCCTGAAAAGCCTCTGCTTCCTTGGTTTGCCGCTCTCTATCATAAACATCATACTATCCTTGAAGCCACTCCGGCCACCTTTACGAACCTCTCGACTACCTCCCTCGCCATTGCGCCCTTCACCTCGGTGCCTATCGGCAGGTTGTCCTCCGTCACCATTATGGCAGCGTTGTCCTCGAACCTCACGCGCATGCCATTTGACCTCCTTATCGGGGCCTTCTGCCTGATCACGATTACGCGCGCGGGCTTCTTGAGATACGTCGCGGAGCCCTTCCTAACGCTTGCCGATACGAGATCCCCGACGCCGGCGGCCGTCATCTTTCCAGGGCGGCCTCCCGTCTTTCCTATTATGTGGATCATGCGGAGCTCGTACGCGCCGCTGTTGTCAGCGCAGGTCATGACGGCTCCCGGAACGAGCGTCTTAACTATTTTCGATGATATTCCTTTCATAAAAAATCAACCCTATTTCTTAACTACACCCGTAACCACAAAGGATTTGGTCTTGCTGAGCCTCCTTGTCTCCGCGATCCTGACGATGTTGCCCTTCTTCGCGTTGATGCAGTCAGGGTTGTGCGCAGGTATCCTGGACCTTTTCCTGAGGTAACGCTCGTACTTGTAGACGTACTTGGTGTAATCTACCTCTACGACGACGGTCTTCTTGGCCTTGTCGCTGGCCACCAGGCCTTCAAGCTGTATTCCACGTACCTTTACGTCCCCGTGGATCGAGCATTTTGGGTCATTACACTCCAAGTCTTCACCTTATATCTCTCGTCTTTTGTAGAATTTTAGCCCCTTCTCTATGCGTTCATCGGGCCTGAAATTTATTTCTTTTCCGTCTACAATGAAAGCGTGCTTTCCGGAATAGAACTTAAATACAGAGATCTTCTTTATAACCTTTTTTGTTCCTTTTCTTGCCTCTATTACAATCGTATTCTTTGTCTCGTCGATGACAGTGCCGCTGGTTCCAGCCTGCTTCTTGTCAAGCGACTTGACCACCTTAACCCTTAGGCCTATCAGCTCATTGAGAACGATGTTCTTGTTGTCGTACTCCATGAGATAGACTGGGTTAATAACATTTTTATTACTAAGAGCAAGTATTTAATACCTTTGTGGCGCGTACTTTGCCGGCAAATGCAGTGTTTTTGGCATTACAACAAGATTTATTAATTAGAAAATGGACCATATCCCTGGAGGTGTTGTGGGGTCCGGGAACTCCTTCAGAAGACCGCCTTCTGAAGCGTTGGATGCAGGTAGGGCAAGAAGGCCTGCGTTGGAGCTTGAGCTTTTGGAAAGAGATGACCGTGGCGAGAGCCCGCAGAGGATTAGGGATCGTGATACACGCAGCGAAATTGATGACCGTGAAGGCATACGTGATATACTGCATCTCGTTAGATCCGGGGGCTTCGGAAAACCAGCCAGGCGCCGCAGCTAATTGTTATCCTCAATACAAAGTTCCATAGATTCATGTGATAATGAATGGAGAGAAAGTTGAAGCCAAAGGTATGCTATGTGGCCGGGCTCTGCAGCAAGAACACCGAGCAGGAGAGGAACGCCGTAGGGGTAAGGACGTCGGTCAAGGAGATAGAGCAGAGGTTCATCGAGATAGCGCTGACAGAGTTTGGCATAGAGCCGAGCAAGATACTGGTCAGGGACGAGATAAACCATGTCCATGTCTTCTTCTACCACTCGAGGGTTGCAAAGCAGCTTAAGAAGCTGGTTTCAAGGGAGACCATAATATTCAAGAGGAGGAACGAGTTCGCCGCAAGCTACGTCGCCGGGATGTTCGACGCAGCAGGACACGAGAGCAATGGGGCGCTATCAATAAACGGCGTAAATGCCAGCGACCAGCTCATGCTCCAGAACCTCGGGGTGCACACCCTCAATGGAAGGATACTCAATGCACGCCAGCTGGTGGAGCTGATCAAGGGCCGGAGCATCATGCTGCAGCGCATTAAGCTGCAGTGAATAGCTTTCGGCGCCTGCCATTGCAACGGAAAGGCATATATACAAAGGTACGTAAGAGAATTTGGGTACAGATGGCTGTTTTTAGAGCAAGAGTCGAAGACGACGTTAGCAGGCATGCACTCCACCAGGACCAGCCAGAGCGTGCGCTTCTGGCGACGCTCCGGGGCGGTAAGGCCCAGGTATTGGTCACTGGGCCCTCTGGCGTCGGAAAGACCACCCTCTCAAGATTTTTTGCCGCGAGGGGCGAGATCGCATTTGACGGTGACGTGATAGACGGGCTGGGCAGGACATACCACATCGATGGCAGGCCCATGCTCAATGCGGAGGGGAGGCCGCGAAATGCAAATGCATACGAATGGCTGCACATGCAATTCGCCTGGAGGTGGGATGTGAAGGTCATAAAGGCCATGCTAAGCCGCCATGACCGGTTCTTCCTATTCGGCAGCGCTGACAACATAGACGAATGCGTCAGTTTATTCGGCACGGCCTATTACCTCAAGGCGAGCCCGCTGGTAATCTCAAAGAGGCTTCAGAGTGATGACAGGGACAACCCTACGGGAAAAGACGCCGGGCAGAGGAAGCTGATAGTTGGCGCGGTGCCGTACCATGATGCCCATGCAGAACGTTTGGGGTTCACCGTCGTGGATGCTTCGCTGCCACCGATTGAGATCTTTGACATAATAGCTGCAGCGCAGGGGAGTTCAAACGGCAAAGTCAGTGGGCCACTTACCCGGATAGTTAGATAGATGCCATGCACAGTTTATTGATCGCGACTTCCAACAACAGCAAATTCAGGGAATTGCGGCAGCTCCTTGGAAACGGATTCATGCGTGCGGATGTCAGCGTGGATGAGATACAGTCCCTCGACACTGCCAGAATAGCAAAAGACAAGGCGCGGAAGGCCTATGCCGCCGTGGGGGAACCAGTGATTGCCGAGGACACCGGTCTTTACGTAAAAGAGCTGGGAGGCTACCCCGGCGCCATGATAAAATGGGTCGAACGTATGCCGTATGGGTATGAAAGGCTCTGCAGGTTCGTCGACACCTGCAGAAGCAGGGCCGCGTATGCGGAGACTACGCTGGCGTTTTATGACGGCAAAAGGCTGCGTGCCTTCACCGGGACGCTTCATGGAAGGATAGCCCTGCATCCGGCGGGAAAGGGCTTCGGATGGGATGTTATCTTCATTCCTAAAGGCTCGGAGCTCACGCTGGGCCAGATGGGGCAGGAGGCGAAGAACAGGATATCGATGAGGAAGGAGGCATGCGTGAAACTCAAGAGGTACCTTGCAAGCAACGAATTCATATGACAGGCCCGAGAAGATGGCTTTGTTTATAATATCTGTTGATAAAATCAATTTGTAAACATTCAAGCTATTTTATAAACAACTTATTCGTAATCGCATTCTCCTAATGCTTCTCTGACTCTTCTGCCTAATTCTTCATCAGTTGCATTAGGTCTTATAGCTCCACCGAAATTTTGGGTTGGAGACTTTGTTTTAAAGTGTCCTTCTCTAACTTTTTGTGGTTGTAGGAATATAGACCCTCCGTTCCTTGCTTGATACACATTTAGCCTTCTTGAATTGCCTCTTGCAGTTGGCATAATAGCACCATAATAAATATGGGGGCAAAGGAATTTACGCCTTGCGTTGCATATATTTGTAAAGAAGTGAAAATATGTGTATGTATTGCTGGGCTGGAGAGCCTTATAGTGAGAAGGATTGTGATTGCGACTGTATCTATGCAGACAAGATGAAGAACGAAGTAGATATAGCTTTCTGCAAGAGATGCTATCATAGGCTTGACATAGTGAATATGGAGAAACAAGTTATAGCTAAAAACTAAACCTTGATACCCAACTCATTCACGGCAGAATTAAGTACTACGATATTATGACAGAGAATTTTGAGCAGAAGTTCATTTATCTGCGCTGTTTTTGTCTTGCTCCTTATCATGTCTCCGAACTTGGATTTTACCATAAAGAAAGTAGTCTCTACATTGCTTCTTTTGTGGTAATGTGCCATAAACTCCTCGTTGCATAACTTGAAGTAGTAATACATCTTGTTCCAAACCCTACTGCCATGCCCATGTTGCTGACTGTTGGATTTGAATGGTATGTAAGCAACACCGCCTATCTCTGCAACTGCATCAAGGTTATTCTTTGAGAGGTAAGCCTTATCACCGCTTACCTCATTCATGATAAAGCCCATGTCATGCGTTGCCTTTACGAGCGGTATGAACTGCGGGCTATCTGCGGTGTGATGTTCAAAACCAACTTCTACACCAGTTATGACATTGGTCTTTACACCTGTTATTATATGGCACTTAAGCCATTCGTGGCTCTGCTTTGTATTGTGTTTTTCTCTGCAATAGTCATTAAACTTAGTTGTTCTAAAGCCTGAACTATCAACTGCGAAGTTA
>JAGWHJ010000038.1 GCA_028866835.1 Microcaldota archaeon
GATGTGCACGACAACCGTCTGCTTGGGCTCCTGCAGTATGTCGTACGCCTGATGGTCGAGCTTCATTATCTCGGCTGCCTCCTTCAGTTCCTCCTGCGCTATCTTGAACGGGTCAAGTTCTTCTGGCATATCTAACTCACCATTTTTCCAGATCTCAATAGAAGTGCGCAAAGGTCGTTAACCGCCTTGTTTATCTTTTCCTGATTGTCGTTATTCAGCATGCGCCTTATTATCTCGCCGTTGAGCTCCTCCTTTGTTATGTAGTCCTTCATGCGCGCGACTTTCGCCGAGTACCTGCCGTTCAGGTACTTGCTCACCGCGACCTGCGCGACGCCTAGCTCGCGCGCGATGTCCTGCTGCTTGTATCCATACTTCTGTATCATGATCTGAGCAGTAGAGGCTCGTATCGCAGGCAGCACAACCTTGGTTATGTCTGCGCATTCAAAATCCATACTAAAATATCTTGGTAAAGAGTATTTATAATGCATGGCAGGGCCATCCATAGATAAGTATAAATAGCAGGACGGGCACACTCTTTCTGGTGTAATGATGGTGAAAGGTGGACTACTTCATAAGGGATCTTATTCACCAGTAGATCTTGCTCCGGAGTAAAAGCTCTGTACGAGACGCGCCTAGTTCTGCAGATTTCAATACCAGCTATTTTAGCGAGCCGATATCCATGAACGCCAGGACAACCAGAGTGAGGCCTTTTGCCGAGAGGGACCTGGCAGAGCTGATAAAGATATACAGGGCCGCATTTGCGGAGCCGCCATGGGACGAATTCAAGAAGTGCTCTGGCTGCGGCGCGCCTTACAGCAGGGAGGAGGCAGGCGAGCCGCTTCAATCATGCGCCTACTGCGACAGGGAGCTTTCGCTCACCGACTTCTGGTCAGCCAGGGAGATCGCCGGCGAGATAGACCATGCTCGTTCCCAGCGCGGCGGAATAGTCATCGTTGCAGATGTTAATGGTGCACTGGCAGGATTCACATACGGTTACGGCATCAAACTGGAAAGTTTTCCCTTCCTCGGCGGAGTAATGAACGGCAACGCCGCTTACATGGACGACATAGCGGTAGGCCCCGATAAGAGGGAGATGGGCGTAGGCACAGAGCTTGGCGCAAGGTTCCTTGAACTGATGGGGGAGCAGGGCTTCGGGCAGGTTGTTGTAAGGACCGATGAAAGGAATGGGGCCTCCATGGCTCTCTTCGAAGCAGCGCTTGGGTTTTCAAAAACCGGCGTATACGATCCCAAGTTCCCGTCCCGCTTGTACCTAAAGAAAGATTTAAGATAAGCAAATTGGAATAGATGTGATTATGGCATCAGAATCTGACGTGATAAGGCTCACTGCGGATCTTGTAAGCATAAAGTCTGATGGGCTGAAGGACGGGGAAAAGGAGGTAGCAAAATACATACACGACTACATACGTGATTCCGGGTTCAAATCCGAGCTCATCGAGTTCGCGAAGAACCGGTGCAATGTTGTGGCGGAGATAGGCCGTGGCGAAGGCCTGATGCTCAATGGCCACATGGACACGGTGCCTCTGGGCGACACAAGCAAATGGAAATACCAGCACGGAAAGGTCGTGAACGGCAGGCTGTACGGGAGGGGGGCATCGGACATGAAAGGCGGAATCGCCGTTATTCTTGCCGCGCTAAGGGACCTCAAGATGCAAAGGCCTAAACGGAGACTGCTATTGGCATTCGTCGCCGATGAGGAACTCTCCCTTGCCGGTTCCACTTACCTGCTTAAAAACCGGAAAAAACTCTTCAATAAAGTCAGGTATGGAATCATAACGGAGCCTACCGATCTGCACATAGACCTCGCGCAGAAAGGCGCGATGGACATCAAGCTCTCAGTGAAGGGCAGGAGCGCACACTCATCGCGGCCGCAGTTGGGAAGGAACGCCATCGTTGACATGTCCAGGGCCGTGCTCGCGATCGATTCGCTCTCAAGGGGCCTCAAGGTAAGGGATTCGATGCTTGGCAGGGGCAGCCTCAGCGTTGGCAGGATCTCCGGAGGGCTTGCTACAAACATCGTTCCCGACCGCTGCGAGATAACGTTCGACAGGAGATTGGTGCCTGGCGAAGACCTGCAGGGCGCGATATCGCAGATAAGGAGGGCCCTGGACCCGTTGCACATCGACTACAGGCTGGAGGTGCTCTTCGGCAAGATGCCATACAAACTGCCGACCAGCTCCTACATCGCAAGGCTTGTAAGGTCGGCGACGGGATGCGGTTTTGGCATAAGCACGGGCTATACGGAAGCTGAGCTCTACAACAGCATGGCAGGGATCGACTGCCTGATCTTCGGCCCTGGAACGAAGAGGTCCATACACGAGCCCAACGAGTACATAAGCACGGCGAGTCTGTTGAAAGGAAGGAGGTACATGGCAGGCATAATGAATAGATGGGTTAATCGATGAGCAAAAGAAACGCAAAGAGCCGGAAGGTCTGCAGCAGGGGCCATGTCTACTACGGCAGGGGCCCATGCCCTGTCTGCTGGCCTGGAAGGGCTTCCAAGAAGTAATAATAATCCATAGCCCAAGATTTCATCTGAAAGGACATGACAAGATTGGGCAATAAGCTAAAGTTCGATATACTTCCTACGCCGCCATTCAGCTTCAAGCTAACCGTTAAGAAGCCTACCGGCTGGTTCCTGTTCAATCCGTTCGAGGTGTATAAGGACGGTACCTTATGGACAAGCACCTATCTCGATGGAATATTTGCAGGGATTAAGCTCACTTCAAGCGGCACAGTCGATCATCCCAAGGTATCTGCGCTGATATTCACGAACAGATCTCTGAGTCGATCACAGGAAGAAAATGTAAAACGTCTGCTTGCGAAAGCGATCGGCGCCGAACACGACCTTAACGAATTCTACAGGATTGCAAGGAAGGATGCGATACTCAAGCACGTGATAGGCGACCTTTATGGAATGCACGACACCTTCTCAACGACGATATTCTCCGATGCGCTGCTGGCGATACTGCTCCAAATGGCACCATTGAAGAGGAGCAACGAGATGATGGAATCGCTCATACAGAACTATGGCGATACCGCCGAGTTCGACGGGAAGAAGATCAAGGCATGGCCTACACCAAAGAGGCTGGCAGCCGTCTCACCTGAAGAACTAGCAAGGCGATGCAAGGTCGGCTACAGGGCGAAGAGCATAGTCAAGCTCGCTAACAGGCTGGCGAAAGGCGATTTCCCGACAGCGGAGCAGCTGGAGGACATGGATGCTGACAGTGCAAAGGAGCTGCTTCTCGAGCTGCCGGGGATAGGCGACTACTCCGCGGACATCATAAATCCGCACGGCGGATTCCCTATAGACGTTTGGTCCGCGGAGGTTTTCGGAAAGCTCTTCTTCGGCAAGGAGCCGAAGAACAACAGGAAGGCCGTCGAGAAGGTCAAGAAGGAGGGCCTGAGGCGCTGGGGCAAGTGGTCCTGGATGGCATTTTTCTACGTTGTCCAGGATCTTGACAATCTCTCAAGGAAACTTGGCAAGAGCATCAGGCTTGCATAACTCTTATAAGTTAGGAGACCTGAACAATAGAGCAATGATAAAATGGTAAGCTATGGCGCTACCTTGGCCCTCATCGCCGACGGCGGTTGGCTTGTGTCCGGAGTTTCGTCAAAGAAGGCCGTGAAGCTCTTCCAGATGCATGTCTCGACATCGATCGTG
Source organism: Microcaldota archaeon (assembly GCA_028866835.1). Taxonomy (GTDB): domain Archaea; phylum Micrarchaeota; class Micrarchaeia; order Micrarchaeales; family CABMGC01; genus JAGWHJ01. The sequence continues at coordinate 3,683 of JAGWHJ010000038.1, forward strand.
CTGCTCGTAAGAATAATCCCGGTCCTTGTGGTGTTTGCCGTAATGGGGTTCGGCCAAGGCATCTCCACAGCAACTGGCATAATGGCCGTAGTTGCAGGAATGTTCCTGACTGTCGGCTACTACCTGTTCTACTATTCCCTCCGCATGGAGCATCTCTCCACAACCACAATCGTCAACGAGCTCCAGCCCGTTGTGCTAGTGCTGCTGGGAACCATTGTGCTTGGCGAGACCGTTAATGGCTACTCATTCGTTGGCATGCTCATGATATTCACGGGCGTGGCGTTCGTGATCCTGAATGAGGGCCTCTCGGTCAACAGGAAACTGCTGCCTGCAATCATCGGATCAGGAAGCTGGGCAACGTACTGGATCATCATGACCTACTTGATACAGGGCTCCGGCAGTTTTGCCATGCCCCTTTTCATATCCCAGCTGACCTGCATAGTCCTGATGCTTCTCTACTTTGTATTCTTCAACAGGAAGCTGATGCATGAGGTTGCAGCAGCGTTCGGCAGCCTATCCGCAGGCAGCAGGAAGGCGCTCGTCGCCGTTGGTTTGTCAGCGATGGTCGGGCTGGGCAACGGGTTTGCCGATACCGTCTTTTCATACGTGATACAGCTGAGGATGGTCTCTATTGCAGGTGCCGTCCAGGCGCTCTTCCCGGTAATCGTGCTCGCCTTTGCATTCATCGCCTACAAGGAAAGGCTTTCGAAGCTCCAGTACATAGGCACTGTTGTAGCTCTTGCTGGCGCCACGATCCTGACTGTATTCTAAAAGTAGCTCCATTTATAATATTGAAAGTCCCAATCCTATCATGGACGCAAAGGCCGCCGCCATAAAGAGGCTGAGGAAGGAAGGCTATACAAGGGTCTTCTCCTGGAAGGACAGGCCGAACAAGGTCTACAGGACCCATTTCCATCTTAAGGAATCGAAGATAATAGTTGTGGATGGATCGATCAGGATTAACATAGAAGGTAAGGCCGGCCGCTACTCGAAAGGGGATAAGATCTGGTTTGCAAAAAGGGCCAGGCACAGCGCCGTTGTTGGCAGGAAAGGGGGGACCTTCGTGGAAGGCTGGAGGTAGGGTTCGATAACGTGGCCGGTAAAAGTGCTGGGATAATCTGGTTCAAGGATCGCAGATGCCTGAATTCCAGGCTTGTCGGCAATAAAGGCGCGAATCTTGCGAAGCTGCAATCCCTTGGTTATAATGTTCCTGACGGATTCTGCATCGCCGCAAATGCCGCTGTCCGGATAACGGAAAATCCCCAGGAACTAAATAAGGCCCTGAAGCATCTGGGCTTCCCTGTGGCGGTCCGCTCAT
>JAGWHJ010000018.1 GCA_028866835.1 Microcaldota archaeon
TGTGCGATTAAATATGGCTCTTCCGATGTAACCTATTATTATGATTAGTGCGATTGCTATTAGTACCGGTACTGAAGAGAAATCTGCCTGGAGTAAGAAAAGCCCTATCATCTAAACGGTAAATTAGTTAGGAATAAAGCTTTATAATTCCTTTAGAATAAGGAATGATTTGTTAGTCTGACTAAGCTCTTTGTTATTTGAAATGGTCCATATAATGGAATAACTATAACTTTCACTAATTCGGCCAGAGCTATTTTGCCATCCTCTGGAACCTTTATATATGATAAACGAGGCATTGGATTATGGAGGGTAAGTTGCCTTATGCCTGCCATACAATTTCATTAATGCACATTCTAGGCAAGAGATGGGCTATTCCTATACTTGAGAACTTCAATTCCGCTCGTGAGAACCTCCAATTCCGCACTATTGAGGAGGATCTCAATGGGATAACGCCAAAGAACCTGAGCAGAAGCCTGAAGGATCTGTGCCTGGTGCAGGTTCTTGAAAAGGAGGAGCTAATCGAGAGTGGATTGGTACATACAGAATACCGACTTACGGAGAAGGGCATGCTGGCGAGAAAGTTCATAAAGGATACAAAGCGCCTTGGGATCTGCATGTACGGGATAGATGCGTCTTGCATTAACAGGAAATGCAGCCGATGCCCCCTTCTCAAGGGCAGGCAGGTCGCCTGAGGCGATTCCTGATACCCAAATAGATACTTTTTCTCTTATATACCTGGCCAGGCCATGTACGTTTGGTGATTGAATGTAACTAGGGGGTGTGGCGAGGCTGTGAGGGGTTGACAACATTTCCCACAGATCCTATAAAATTGATTGTTAATTACCCTCTCTTACTTCCAAGCGCATAGAGGGGCAAATGCGCTATTGTTGCCGCCCTCCACTCCCTCGGTCTGCTCGATTCCTTGAGTGAGAAGCGCCCGTATGTTATCTCAGAATTCTGCAAGTTTCTTCCACCACTTGAACCTCTTTTCCAGGTAGTAGTCGACAGAATACCTGCTGGGCCCTGCGGTTGCATTTATCACGATGAGCATGAGGAACACTATTGCGTATATCACGCCCGTCCCTATGTCTGTCGAGCTCGGGCCGTACGGCCCGCCGAAGCCCTCCGGTATCGCCCAGATAAGAAGGCTCAGGAGGATGCCTCCGCTGTAGCCGACTTTCCTCATGAAGCCGAATATAAGGCATATCGCAAGCGCAAGCTCAGAGAAGGCGACTATGTAAGCCCATAGCGCAGGGTTCGAAGACGTCACGCTCACCCAGAAGGCAAACCATCCGCCAAACCAGGCAGGCTGCCCCTGCGCAGTAGAAGCAACAAGGTTGCTGAAGTTCTGGGCAAAATTAGGCAGGAACTTGAAGTATGCGTCTATGAGCCACACTCCACCGAAAAGAATCCTTGCTATGCTCTTCAAAGGAATTGCATTCCTTTCGAAGAAGCTGACTTTGCCCGCCATACCAACCGTATTTGGATTGCAAGGTTTAAAAAACCAGAGTACAGTCTGAATTTTAGCGACCTTTTAATAGATGCATGCAAAATAAGTAATTGTCAAGATTTTGGCATGGCAGAGAGACACCCTGACGAGAAGGGATATGACCTTGAGGAGAGGAAGAGAGAGGCGGCGCTTGGAGCTAATTACAAGTGGATAGCGCTGTCGAACACCACTCTGGGAGTGCTGATGGCCACCATAGACAGCTCTATACTGATAATCTCGCTCCCTGCGATCTTCAACGGCCTGGGAGTCAATCCACTCACCACTGGAAATACCGTGCTGCTGCTCTGGCTCATCATGGGATATGTGATAATGTCCTCCATAGTGGTGGTCACGATAGGGAGGCTATCGGACATGTTCGGAAGGGTGAGGCTGTACAACATCGGGTTCGCGATATTCGCAGTGGGCTCCACGATGCTGTACGTAGTCTCTTACACGCTCACCGGCACCACGGCTGTCCTCATGCTGATACTCTTCAGGCTTGTCCAGGGGTTTGGCGGCGGCTTCCTCTTCGCCAACGCCACGGCGATACTTGTCGATGCATTCCCGCAGAACCAGCGCGGGACTGCGATGGGCATAAACCAGATAGCCGCCATAGTCGGTGGGGTACTGGGGCTGATAATAGGGGGAATCCTTGCCTCGATAGACTGGCACCTCATCTTCCTGATAAGCGTGCCTGTCGGCGTCATAGGCGCGCTGTGGTCTTATCTGGCATTGCGCGAGATAGCAACTATAAAGAAGGACCAGAAGATAGACGTGCTCGGCAACGTCACGTTCGCGATCGCGCTCAGCGCAATACTCCTTTCCATGACATACGCGCTGGTGCCGTACGGCACTAATGGGATAGGCTGGTCAAGCCCATATGTGATTGCAGGCCTCATTGCAGGGTTTGCAATGATCGCGGCCTTCATATTCATCGAGCTCAAGTCGGAGGACCCGATGTTCGACCTCAGGCTCTTCAAGATCAGGGCTTTCGCTGCAGGAATGCTGAGCCTGTTCCTCGCTGGAATAGCCAGGGGAGGCCTGCAGTTCATGTTGATAATATGGCTGCAGGGCATATGGCTGCCTCTGCACGGGGTCAGCTTCGAGCAGACGCCGTTGCAGGCGGGCCTCGACATGATACCGCTGTTCCTTGGATTCCTCGTGATGGGACCCGTGGCAGGGCATCTTTCGGACAGGTACGGGGCGAGGCTCTTCTCCACCCTCGGAATGCTGATCAACGTGATCGGCTTCGTACTGCTCGCGGCGCTGCCAGCAAATTTCAATTACGTGACGTTCGGGCTGATAATCTTCGGCCTTGGGATGGGGCAGGGGATGTTCGCTGCGCCGAATACGGTATCGGTCATGAACTCAGTGCCTCCCGAGAAGAGGGGCTCCACATCGGGGATGAGGGCGACGTTCTTCAACATGTCATTCATGTTCAGCATAATAATATTCTTCACACTCCTTACCATCGGCTTCGGAGCCGCGCTCCCGGATGCGCTTTACAGCGGCCTTGTATCGCAGGGCGTGCCTGCTTCCACTGCAAGCAGCATCTCCATGATATCGCCTACATCGACGCTCTTCGCTGCTCTTCTGGGTTATAATCCGATGAAGGTGCTTCTACCTGAAAACGTCACCCAACATCTCCCTGAGTCGAACCTCACGACGCTCACTGGGAGCCATTTCTTCCCAAGCCTTATATCGCAGCCATTCATAGACGGCATGCACATAGTCATGGCGATAGCTGCGCTGCTGGCGCTGGTAGCGGCGATAGCTTCTGCGCTCAGGGGAAAGCAAAACTAAAGCGAATAGTAGGTCATTCTATTGAGACGAGCCTATCTCTCAGTGCACTTCCAAGCTCGGCTATAAGGGCGGGGTCCTCTATGCTGCCTGCAATCCGGTTTATTGTGAAATCCGAATCCGCGTACAAGCGGGTTTTCTGGACATTGAAGCTCTGTCCTACCTCAGTGAGATACCCCACAACAGGGTCGCCCCTGATAAGGTCGACAAGCAGGTAATGCGTCTTCATCTGCCTGCTCTCCGTCCTGCGCTCGCCTTCGGGAGAAAGGCTTGGATCTCCTTCATGCGTCAATCTCCTGTCCCTTTCCATGTAAGCCTGATGCGAGAAATAGAAGACAGGGGTCACTCCGTTCCTAGCAAGTGTATCCGCCAGCCCTTTGTTCTCATGGCCTGGAAGGTTAGGGTGTGTGACCGAAAGCCCTGGATTCTTCTTTGCAGCTTCGAGACATGCTCTTGCAAGTATAAGCGTATTCCTGTTTACGCGCCGGATCATCCTGTCGAAGTCCCTCCTTGATCTTGTTAGGTACTGCGCTACATCGGAGACAGCATCAACGTCCGGAGTTCCTCCAACAGTCTTCCTTCTTGCAAAAAGCTCCTTGATTGTACCTCTGCTTGAATAGACGATGCCGAGCATCTTCCTGTTCCCTGCGTAGAACTTCGTGCCGCTCTCCACTCCTATGATATCGAGTTCTGGGTCCCTGAAGAGAAGTTCTGGCAGGTGTATCCCTGGGGAGAGAGTCCTGTCGATTATTATCCTAGGCTTTTGTTCAAGAGCCTTTAGTTCGGGAAGTGCAAGGAATGCTTCGACGTCCAGAACGGGCATCAGCCCCTCATTTCCTACGGTCTCGAGTACTATTATTCTTGGAGAGCGCCTTGCGATTGTCTCCCTGATTTCATCTATGTCGCCGGAGTTTACGAATACCTCCTTCACGCCTCTTGGTTCCAGATGTCTCTTCACGTATCTGGCGGTCTGCGAGTACACGCTGAAACCACGCATGACAACATCTCCTTGCGTGGGATGCGCAGATTCTATTGCGGCCGTAAGTGCGCTCATGCCAGAGCCATACAAGAGAAGCTGCTCGGGAGTCACTCCAATAAGCTTACCGACGTCCCTTTCAAGATCAGCCAGGAGCGGATAGCCATCTCGTCTGTACATCTCGGGAAGGTCGTCCTTATCTCCCCGCTCGCCTGCCAGATGCGCCCTCCTCAGCGCCTCGCCCGACTCGAACGCAGGAGCGATAGTTACATTGTCACGAAGAGCAGCTCCGCCGTTACTTGACGGGTCAATTCTCCCCCTTGATCTTGTTGCAACAGCCATTGAACTCCCGATTTGAACTGTATTTTGAGATAGGTAGAGACACATGGTATTTAAAGGTTCATGTTACAAATATTCATATTTGAATAATTATCCGAGGGAAGATTTGCATGGAATATCAATTCCCGGAGCTGTCGTCAATATCGAAGAGGCGCAAGGCACTGGGAATCACGCAGAAGCGCCTCGCCTCGATGGCGGGGATAAGCCAGTCGCTGCTCACGAAGGTTGAGCGCGGCGTGGTCGTGCCCAACTACGGGATCGCGAGGGACATCTTCTTCGCGCTGTCGGAGTACGAGCACGCCTCCGAGAAGAAGCTCTCCGATGTCATGAGGAGGAAAGTCATCTTCCTTAAAATAAACAATACGGTGAGCGATGCCGCGAGGCTCGCCAAGAGGCATTCGGTGTCCCAGTTCCCCGTGATAAGGCAGGGCAACATAATAGGAGGCGTCACCATTAGCATGCTTATAGACAGGCCTAAGGATGCTACCATAGGCAGCCTGATGAACGAGCCGTTCCCGACGCTCAACTCGAACACGCCGCTCGAGATCGCAAAGGGCCTCCTGAAGCAGTACCCCGCCATAATTGTGATGGAGAAAGGCATGGCCGGCGGCATTGTCACCGCTGAAGACATCCTGTAGTGGCTGCGCTACTTCTCTATCCCGTCGAGGACTATCTTCCTCCTGAAGGACCCGCGCTTCTTCGCCTTGGCGAGCCTCATCCTCCCGAGAGCGCTCGGGTCTATCTTGTCGAGCGCTGCAAGCGCGTAGACGACCTCTAGGATGTCCGCCAGCTCCTCCGGGCTGTGGCTGCTTATGTACTCCTCGGATTCCTCGACCAGCTTTGTCCTTAGCTTCATGGCATATTCTTTCTGATCGGCGATGTGCACCATGGGCTTCCTCCCGCTCTGCCTGATTATCTCAGGTATCTTATCCCTCACAAGTTTGCTACCCTCCATGATAGAATGTATGCGGAAATAAATTATTATATTGCGCGCTACCTCGACTTCGCCAACCTGACAAAGAGGTAAAGCGCGAACCCGATCGTGGTTATGAAGAAGCTCACAGGATACGGCTCGTACGAGGCTATGATCAGCCCGGACCATGTGGCAAGGAGCGCGATGAGTACGGAGATCGCGATGGCGTATGTAGGCTTCTTCGTGAGGCGTATGGCGGTAGCTGCAGGCGTGACCATAAGGGCGAAGATCAGGAGGACGCCGCTGACCTGTATTGCGATCGATACTGCAGCGGCTAGGAGGAGCATGAATATGGCTCCGAGCAATACGGTATGCATGCCCTTCGCCTCAGCGACATCCTCGTCCAGCGAGGCGAAGAGTATCGGCTTGTACACTATTGCCGCGATCGCCAGTATGACAAGGCTCACTACGAGCGTTATTATGACATTCGTAGCGCTTATGCCAAGTATCTGCCCGAAAAGTATTGAATATGCCTCCGTGGCATAACCGGAATACAGGCTTATGAAAAGCAGGCCCAGGCCAAGAGCGAAAGCCAGCACCGACCCTATCTCTATGTCCCTGTGCGAGGCGCGGTTCCCAAGCGCAGATATCGCCATGCCGCCCAGCATAGAACCACCCAGAAGGCCGTAGAGCGGGTTTATGCCAGCAAGAACGGAGCCTGCGGCCCCCGCAAACCCTATCTCTGCATAAGCGTGCGCAGCGAACGCGGTCCGCCTGAGGATCACAAGATAGCCCATTATGCCGGCCACTATCGCGATTATGGTGCCTGATTCGAACGCATGCTGCATGAACGGGTACTGGAAAATTGATACAAGACCTGAAATTATGTCAATGCTTAGCATCATGCTCCTCATCCCTCAGCGGCTCTTCCTGAGTGCCGTACAGGCTGTGTATCAGTATATGCCCCCTTGAATCGTGCAGCACCTCTACGTGGGTGCCGTAGAGCTCTGTCAGCTTCTTTGAGGTCAGTACCTCCTCCGGCTTTCCTGTTGCGACCCGCCCGCCCGCTATGTATATGACCTTGTCAAGGAACTGTATCATGGGGTTTATGTCATGCGCGACAAGAAGCGTTGTCACATTCCTTGCCTTCACGACCCTGTCTATGACGCTGACAAGGTCGTTTGCGCGCTTTATGTCGAGGTTTGAGAGGGGCTCGTCGAGCAGCAGCATCTCCGGGTTGCTCACCAGCGCCTCTGCGAGGAATACCCTTTGCAACTCCCCTCCCGACAGGGAGGCCAGCGACTTGTGCGCCAATTCGGCGGCTCCCACGGCCTCGAGCGCAGCCGAAGCAGCCCTTCTCTCGTCCTCCGTAGAGATGCTGAGGCCCCATTTGTATCCCGAAAGGGCGAGATGCACAAGTTCTATGCACTCTATGTTGGTCTCGTTGTCTATCGCATGGCGCTGCGGGACGTATCCTATCCTCATGCTGCCGCGTTTCGGCGCAGCGTTGAATATCTTCAGGGCACCACTTGCCGGCTTCTGCAGGCCGAGCAGGAGCCTGAAGAGCGTTGTCTTTCCGGATCCGTTGGGGCCGATGACGGCCACGAACTCGCCGCGGTTGATCCTGAAGTTGGCGTCATGCCATACGGACTTGTCCTTGTAGCTGACGGCCAGGTCCTTTGCCAATATCACTTCTCTGTCGCCCATGATCTCACTTTCCAAGAGCATTTGCGCTCAAGGCATCCTGAAGGCCAAGGAGTTCGGCATTCATCCATGTCTGGTACGTGACGTCTGGCGGTTGTATCGTCTCAGTAATGCCAACGATAGTTATGTTGTGATCGGCAGCTATCTGCTTCATCTGCGTGGTGAGGGGCGTAACAGTCTGCTCGTTGTAGACGAGCACGCTGAGGTTCCCGTTCTCAAGCTGGTTCTCGAACTCTGCAACGCTCTGCACGGACGGGTCGTTCCCTTCCGCAACCGCCTTCATGAATTCCGGAGGCGAGACAAGGTCCAGACCCGTGGCGTTTGCGAGGTAGACGAAGATGTCCTCTGTCGCCGCGACCCTCGTGCCCCCGAACCGCTGCCTTATCTCAGCCATCCTTCCATCGACCTGCTTAAGGGATGCGTTTAGCGCGGAGTACTGCTGCGCATAGTATGTCGCGTTTGGCGGGTCGATTTTGACAAGGTCGAGATACATCTGCCTCGCCGTGGCGTTCACATAATATGGGCTGTACCATAGATGCGGATTCGATCCGTTCTGCACGCCAAGAAGGCCGGCGACATTGAGCACGGTCTGGTTCTGGCTGTTTCCGGCAGAGAGCAGCTTCAATGCCCAGTCATCGTAGCCAACTCCATTCACAACGACGAGCCTTGCATTCGATATTACCCTGGCGTCAAATGCGCTTGCCTCGTATGCATGAGGGTCGGCGTTTGGGTCGGTGACTATGCTGGTCACATTGCAGCGCACGCCGCAGAGCTGCGAGATGATGCTGCCCCAGAAGTTCTCCGCTGCAACTATCCTGATCCCATGCCCTGAACTGTGGTTCGATTGATTGCCTGTTGTTGTGGAGGGCAGTGAATTCCGGCCCTGGATGAGGGAGTAGATGCCGACCGCAGCTATCGCGACGATTAGGATCATAACTCCGGCTGTCACTGCAATCCTGTTTCCCTTCGCCACTATCTCACTATCTTAATAATTATTCAGTAATAGGTTATTAACAATATGTTAATAAGCATTCTGATTATTATTAATAATTATACCGGGCAGCAAGCCGCAATCTTAATAAAAAGTGGTTTCTTGGAGATAATTAGCATCTCCCTGGACAGCGAGACGCTGAAGGAGTTGAACAGCATCCAGGAGAAGTTGGGATATAAGAGCAGGTCGAAGATGCTCAGGTCGACCATAAACGCGCTGCTTAACGAGTACAAGGCGCTGGACAAGATCACAGGGGTGCACGAGGCTGTCTTCGTCATGACTTACAAGGAGCGCGAGAGGAACCACATATCGGCGATACTTCACGAGTTCGAGAAGATAATCAAGGTGACGGTGCACCAGCACCATGGCACCCTGTGCCTGGACATGCTGAACGTCGATGCCGACGCCGAGATGATAAGGAGGCTCTTTGGGGCGCTGAGGCGCAGCAGGTGCGTCAGCTCGATAAACTTCGCGCTGCTTGGAAGCAGCGCATGATAAGGAGTTCAGCCGGTGACTTTTGCCCTTGCCTTTGCTAGAACCACCGGCACATCGCCGATCCAAGGCTCTTTCTTGATACGTATTGCAGCGTTTGTGAATTGCCTCTCCTGTTCCCTATCCTCTGCTACCAGCAGTATCTTCTTGACGCCGACGGCTTCTACAGCAACTCGTATGTCGGGAAGTACATCGGAGACGGAGTTCGCTTGTATAAAGTAGTAATGGGCGTGCTCTGCCCCTTCGCCAGTATCCCTTTGCTGCAATCGGCTGTTATGCGTAAGCGTGGGCTTGGTTATGATCAGTCTCTTCTCGCCATCGTGCTTAGGCAAGTCCAGGGTTGCGACATCAATGAGCATAGGGGTTGCGTGCGCGCCTATCTTATCCGCATATTCCCTGATGCGCCCCGCCTGAAGTTCGGGATTTAGGGATTCGAGCTCCGCTCTGGTCTCAAATATTTGCCCGCGGAATGGCCTTACAAGCGCATGTTCCACATCCGGGCTTGTAACTGCACCCTCCCTTACCGCCTTGAATACGAGACCCATAGCACCGCAATCGGTATGCCCTGCCATTACTATTGCAGTGACATTGTAGGCTATGCTGAGTTGCTTTATCGTGTTCTCCATGGTACCTGCCGATCCGCCTGCATCCCTTAGTATAATGGTGTTGCCGTCGTTTAAATCCCTATCAATAAACCTGTCAAGCCTCCAATCCATGCATGTGACTACCAGACGAACATCCTGGCCGACTGTAAGGCCTTTCGGCATGTAGATATCTGCATCGCTCATGATTTCACCGTATATCTCTCAATAGCATAGAGATATTTAAGTTTATACCTTTACTTTGTCGCAGGAGCGGTTTCGGCGCTTTGGCTTCCGTTGCCGTTCACATGGACTTCTGAAGGGGATCCGTTTCCGTTGGCAGGAACAACTACCTTGCCGTTTGCATGGCCGTTCCCATTGGCATGCGCAACGGCTGCCTTCCCATTGCCGTTCGAGGCGTGGGTGGCCGGTGCGGACCTTGCAATTGAAGCGAACAGCATATCCCTCTCAACCTCCAAAAGAATATCAACATCCGCAGGGTTGATCTTCCTGTCCTTTGCTATGCCTCTCCTGAGGCGGCTAAGAGCCTCCGCGGTCCTGGTGGTTCTTCCCATCCGGCGTTCGACGACGCCGATCTGGTCCATGGAGACAAAAGACGGCAGGTCGGGATGCGCTTCGGCTATAAAATCGCGGATGGATTGCGTCCTGAAGGCCTTCCAGAGCCGCCTTGCAGGTGCCGATGGGCGCCCCCTAATTTCCAGTATCCCAGAGTGAGCTGAGGCTACCATCGCGTACTCGGGGTCCCTCAGGACCATGTCGAATAGGTCGCGGGGGCTCCTGCTGCCCCTCTTCACGTCATTCGCGACATCCATAAGGCCGATCTCCTTTGCCGCAAGCCTCTCCTCTCCGCGTATGTCCAGCACGCCGAGCTTTTGGGGCAAGGGAGCATGTCCGGCAAGTAACCTAACGGTAGCCATTTTAACCAAGGAATATTGTGCACTTCCTGGTATATAAAGGGATTGCATGGTTTCGGCTTTCAGCGCTGAAAAGGCGCCAAAAGCAAGGGTAATATGTGTTTCTGCCAATATGATATAATAGGTTGGATGGAGGACATCGAGACCCTTAAAAAGTACAATAACATATACATAGAGATAATATCGCGCTACAAGGGCTACATAGAGGAGCAGGAGGGCCTCTCGGTTGCGTCGCTCCCCAAGCTCGTTACGCCCGAGGACGAATCCGTGGGCCTTGTCGCGCGCGGTATAAAGGCGAAGTTCCCGATATACAAGCCCGAGGACAATTTCCTGAGCGCCGCAAGGCAGGCACAGGAATACGTAAGGAAGAACATAACGGTAATATCACTGCCCTTCCAGTTCTGGCTGAAACCGGCCGAGACGATCAAGTACGGCGCTGGCGACAAGTTCGACATAGCCGTCCTTCTCTGCAGCCTTCTCCTTGCACTCGGCTCATCGACCGCTAAGACGGTCATCGTCAGCAGGGAATCGGGCAGCAGGTTCTACATCTCATTTGAATGGAACGGCAAGTTCGTACTGGCCGACATCGAGAAGGACATAACCCAGTTCAACACCATGGACGAGCTGAAGGCCCACCTTGGCATAGAAGGGGACGACGTTAGCGCCTATGAGTTCAACGACAAGCTCTACAACGACATAGCCTAGCCGCGGTTGGCCTTGAACTTGCCCCTTGTTCTCTTCCTGAGCTTCTTGTATGCGACGGCACGGTAGTGCTTGCCGACCTTTCGCTTCTTCTTTTTCACTGTCTTCTGCATGAAATCATTCCTTTTATCGGAGCCACTTATTAATATCCTTTTGCCCCTTGTCCGCGGAGAACTGGCCAAGCTTCTCCATCGCGGCCTCTATTCGCTCAAGGGAGAAGTCATGCTCGTTGCACATGAACTTCATCGCCTTCTCGGGGTCGAACTTGTTTGCGGACATCATCTCGTCGAACTGCGCCTGGCCGACATCCTGGACGTCAGGGTTCAGGAAGATGGCCTCCACCTCGTGCGGATCCGCATCAAAGTCGGTGTTGTACTTTGTCCTTACGTAGTTTATTATTCTATCGAGGTCGTTGTGCTCCTTCACTATCTTGAGCGCCGTCATCGGCCCCACCTTGTCTATCCCTCCGTTGAAGTCCGTGCCTATGAGAATGCCGAGCCAGATGAGCTGCTTGCGCGATATGCCGAGATGCGTCAGGAGCTTCTCGAGGACGAAACGCTCGGGGGTCGTGTTCACGTAAACGTTGCGCATCGGCAGCTTCCTCCTCCCGCTTATCGTGAGGTTCCTTATCACGACGTCGGCCCCGAAAAGGAACGAATCGTAGTCCTGGCTCGCTATCGCGTACGCAAGGCCCTTCCTCGCGAGCGCTGCGGCCTGCGCCTCTCCCTCGCTAGGCGCCTGCAGATAGGCAATGCCCATGTACCTGAGCAGTTCCTTCGAGCTCTCTATGACCTCTTTTGTTATCTTTGTGCTGGCTACTGCGTGCATGCGCGCCTCTGCAATCTGGCCTTCGCGCCTCGCCCTCTCCCACTGCTCCTGGGCCTCGCGTCTCGCGTTTGCCCGCGCCATAAGGGTCTTCTGCTTGAGGACCGGAGGTATGCCGTCGAAGATGAAGACAGGCGTTATCCTGTACTCAAGGAGATTGATGGTACGGTACAGCAGGCCCGAGAGGTGGCTCGTCACCCTGCCCTTTGAATCGACAAGAGGGCTGCCGTCAGGCTGCCTTATTATTGACAGGAACTGGTAGATGGTGTTGTACGCGTCTATCGCAATGGTCTTGCTGCCCAGCTGCTCGAACCCGATCGGCTCCTTTATCTCATTGACCAGTTTGCTTATGTCAACGGCCAAGCGATCACTGCTTCCGGTCCTTCTTTATGGCAACGTCGTCGAGCGTCATGCCCTTTGCCTTGGATCCCATGTTCACGCGCGTCCTTGGCTCCGAGGCTGCGATGAGCTTTATCCCGAGTTCCTTCTCGAGCTTCTTCACGAGCGCGGGGCTCGGCAGCATCTTCTGCTCCTCCACCCTCTTCAGCGTACTCTCCTTCTCGCTTATCTTCTCAGCAACGACCTTCATCGGAAGGCCGAGCGTCTCCCTAGCCTTTCTTATCGCGTCGCCGTAATTGTCTATCAGATCAGGGCCGCTAAGGTCCGACGTGTTCGCTGACTTCGCGGCCGATGAGCCGCGGATCGGCTTTACAGTATCCTTCTCGGGCCCGTACACTGCGTTCACGTGCTTCCCTTCGGAGCAGGCCCTGCATACCAGCATCTCTGCTCCCTCAAGGCTTATCGCATACTGCGTCGAAGTCGGCTTGCCGCATATCTCGCATTCCTCCATTGCACCCACCTGCATACTTATATAATCGTAATCTTATTAATAAGTGCATGGTTAGAAAACAAAAAGTTACTGCCAAGAATATCTCCCTAAATACTGACATAGACTACGGGAAGGCGGCGCTTATAGGCATAGCCGGCCTCGTCCTGCTCATCCTGCTCTACTTCAGCTACATCCCGGGCATATGGAAGATATTCCTCGGGATAGCCCTCATGGCCGTCGTTGGCGAGCTCTTCGTTGTCGTCTGCAGGTTCAACAGGATGATCTCGGGGATGACCATGCTCAGCACCAAGCGCGGCATCGACTGGATAGACGGCGTATCGCAGAGGTACGGCTGGCTCTGGATAGAGCTCGCCGACTGGGGCCTTGTCACTAGCTTCGGCGTCCTTTCGTATTTCATCTTCAAGAGGAAGATTAGGCTTCACACAATGGTGCTTGGGATAGCCACCATAGCCGTCTTCCTGTTCTTCGTCCTTCCATACCTCTCCCTGGCGCTGAATTTCATAAACATACCCAACGTTACATCAAGGATACAGATACAGGCAAACCCCACGTTCGGAGTGGACATAGGGTTCAACATACAGACGCTGCTGTACTCCGTCATAATGGTCGTGGGATTTGCCTCCTTCATACTCATACTGCTGCTGTACGGCGCGGGGCTGATACTTTACCAGATAGTCTTCACCCTTCTGAGCCTTCTGACGCCAAATCCGAATTACACGCAGATAAACCAGTCGGTCCCTGGCGTGGCCCCCGTCCTTCCAGGCATAACCATACCGTTCTTTGCAGGCCTTCTCTCGCTTGGGCTGCTGCTTGCCGTGCACGAGCTCTCGCACGGGGTGCTTGCGAGGGTCTTCAAGGTGAAGCTGAAGTCGCTGGGAATGATACTCTTCGGCATAATACCCTTCGGCGCGTTCGTGGAGCCTGACGAGAAGCAGGTGGAGAAGCTCGGCAGCATGGAGCAGAACAGGATATTCATCGCGGGAATAGCGTCGAACCTCGTGCTCTGCTTCATCTTCTTCGTGCTCACGTACCTTATGTTCACGTATGTTGTTCCGAATATCATAACCACATCCGTATCCGTACAGAGCACGATACCGGGTTCGAGCGCTTCTGAGTTCCTGCAGCCCGGGGAGACCATACTCCAATGGAACGGGCACCCGGTGCACAGCATAGCAGACTTCAGGACCGCTGCCGCTGGGGATACCCCTTACTCCAATGTGAGCGTCACCATTGCAAACGGCACATACGTCATGAAGGCGAATGCTACCGGGAAGGTAGGGGTCAGCATACAGCAGCAGGAGGTACCTATGCAAGGGGCAGGGCCTGCGATAGACTACTTCCTATATACGTTCTTCGCGCTGTCTTTCCTGCTAAACTTCTTTGTAGCGCTTGTGAACCTGCTGCCGCTCCCGATGTTCGACGGATGGAGGACGTTCGCTGTTAACATAAAGAACAGGAGGATCACGTTCGCGTTCGGCGCGCTGATAATCGTAGCGTTCTTCGTGAACATACTTCCATGGGCCTGGATCCTGCCGCTGATCGGCATACCTTTCGTGATCATCTCGCTGTTACTCGTAGGTATGGCAATAAGATGGATGTGGGGGTGGAGCAACAGCAAGTCCTGATGCCTTTTTCGCCTGGCAGATTGCTTTAAATATCAGGCTAGATGCAAGTTGAAGGTGATACGATGCCGGTGAAACGGGTAGCCGCAATACCAGAATTGCCAAAGATAGAGGCACAGATAGCGGAGACGCATCCAAATGCCGCTTATAACAGGGCCCAGCTCTATGTAGCTGCGGCCAGGAAGGGAATTGGAAGCTGGGGACCTAGATCTGAATTTGACCGCGCCTTTTCAGTCAGGATGCTGCAAATGGCAATGCGGGAGTATGAAGAGGCTCTTGAAATGCATCGCGATAATGCAAAAGCAGCTGCCGAAAGAGTTGAAAGGCAGAAGACATTTGTAGGGATTGTGAGGCATACGGACACAAGGATTGACAATTACTCCACAAATGAAAAAAAGCTCAGTGACAAAGCGCGCCGTGCTGCCTCAAAGCTCGCTACATGTTACAATATCATTTGGCGATTGGGGGAAAGAGATCGCAGCCGACTCGTTTCAGACTGGGAATTGGGCCTGTTGGGAGCCTAGGACGGGGGTTGTCTGATTACCAAGGCACCTTCTTTATCCTTAGCATGTGCGCGCCCTTGTTGGTAGCCTTGTGCATGACCCATGTCAGTATTACCAGGAATATTATCCCGTAAAGATTTGGGGCTATCCCTGCTCCGAGGCTGAATGGCAGGGAGAACAGCAGCGCGAACACAAGGAAGAGGTACTGGTCCATCAGCTCGAACTTCGAACCCTCCTTCCTGCCGAGCCTCCTCTTTATGAAGCTGCCGAGCAGGTCGCCCGCATGGGTGCCCACCGTCATCAATATGCCTGCAAAGAGCATGCCTGGGATGAACATTGATTCTATTCCCGCTATCAGGAACCCGGACAGGAGGCCGCCTGCAAGCCCGGGTATGGTCTTGTGCTTGCCGAATATCGGCTTGCCCCGGAGCGTCCTGCCGAAGTCGATGGGCATGACCTCGTCCCTTCCGAATATCACCGGCGCGCCGTTGGCAACATACGCAGGAAAGATGAAGATCACCGGGTAGATGACAATCGAGAATAAGGTATCCCAGAGCATCCGCTTACACCTTGGAAATGCGGCCCTCGGCATAGGTCTGAGACCCGCCCCCGAGGAACTGCATGCCCTTCGTCTTCTCCCTTGCGAAGTCTATCGCGCTCGTCTTTGAGTTCTCTCCCGCTATGCAGATCAATTCATTTGACCTGTTCTTCAGGAATATGACGCTTGACTTGTTCTTGGCCGCGAGTATGTTGGCTACCTTCCTCATGACGTCCTTCTGCACGTCGAGCTCCAGCTCGATGACCTTGCCGGCGGGCGCTGTGCGCGCTATCTCGTTGGCGGCGATCTCCTTGTACTGCTCCAGCATCTTGCTGAGCTCCTTGGTCTCGTCCCTTATGGCCGCGGCCTTCTCCCCCACGCCGAACCTGTCGGTGTGGAGCATCGTTGAGACGTTGAGGAGCTCGTTGTGCTCCTTCCTGAAGTAATCGAGCGCCGCAGATCCTGCGACGAACTCTATCCTGTTGATGCCGTCGTGTATGCGCTCTGAATCGATTATCTTTATCGCCCCGATCGCCTGCTCCATGCCAGTGACATGGAGGCCTCCGCACGCCTCCGCGTCTATGAAGTTGCCCCTCGTGTCCTCTATGAGCACTATGCGTATCCTCTTCGCGGGAACGCCGTGCCCCTGGTATATCGCGAAGCCGTACCTGCCCTCCGCGTCCTTCCGGTCCATGTAGCTTACAGTGACCTTTATCCCGTTGAGTATCCTTGAGTTCACGAAATTCTCGAGCTCCATCAGCTCCGCGTCGCTAAGCTTGTCATAATGAGAGATGTCTATGTGCGCCTTCTCGAACTCCTTCCTCGTCCCCTCCTGCCATGCGTGCTTTCCGAGTATAGCCCTTGCCGCAGCGCTCATCAGATGGGTAGCCGTGTGGTGGACCATAAGCCTGCGCCTCCTCTCCCTGTCCACAAGGCACTTTGCAGCGGAGCCCTCTGACATGCCCCTCTTGCCCTCGACGCTCTCCCCCATGAGGTGGACTATGACATCGCCCACCTTCTGCACGTCGCTCACCTTGAACCCGTTGATCGTGCCGTGGTCGGCCTCCTGGCCGCCCCCTTCGGGATAGAACGGCGTCTCGTCGAGCACCACCAGATTGTGATGCACCTTCAGTATCCTTGAATTTGACTGCTCATCTAGCTTGTAGTACAGCTGCTCGGTCTTCGGGATGCCCTTTACGTCTATGTCGAACTTCTTGCCCTTCTCCTTCACGGCGAAGTCGCCCTTGACTATGTCCTCGTAGGAGCTCTCTGGCATCCTCATCTTGGCGCCCTTCTTCGCCGCGGTGGCCTCTATGAGCTCCGGTGTGATGCCGTTGCTCTCATACAGTGTCCTGAGCTCCTGGGCGCTTATTCCGCTGCCCTTCGATATTATCCTGTCTATGATCTTGCCGGCGTTCTCCCTCGTCCTTGAGAACCTCGCCTTCTCGATGTCCAGAACCTTTGAGTACAGGACGAGGCTCTCCGAGAGCTCGGGGAACAGCGGCTTAAGCTCCGCGGCCTCCATGGCCGCGAGCTCGTTAAGGTCGAAAGAGAGGTCGTAGGTCTCCATGAAGCTTATGGCCCTGCGCAGTATGACGCGGAGGTTGTAGCCGCCGCCCACGTTCGACGGCAGCGCGCCGTCGCTGATCGCGAACAGCAGCGTCCTTGTGTGGTCGAGGACGGCGTACAGCGCCTGCATCGGCTTTATCTTTGTCTCGTAGTCATGCTCGGAGATGCCGGCCTTCCTGAGCATCGCCATCTCCTTGCTCTTCCCGCCGCTCTCGGTTATGTCAAGCTCGCTGGAGAAGGCGCTGAACCTCTTGAACAGCCTGTTGTCGATCTCGAAGCCTATCTTTGGCTTCAGCTTTGTTATGGTGCCGTGGAAGACCGCCTCGTACGCCGTGTCGAACCCGGAATGGAACCACATGAGCCTCTCGAAGCCCCATCCCACGTCGACCACCTTTCCCGGCAGCTCGCGTATCCTGCCGTTCGCGAGCTCGAACTGCGTGAACACGCTGTTAACGAGCTCGGCGCCTTTGGCGAAGCTCTCAAGGGACGGGCCGAACTCCGAGAAGTCGCCCATGGCCCATACGTCCTCCGCGTACACCAGGTCCTTCTTGTTAACGCCCAGGACTTTTGTAAGATAGTTGAAATTGAGCTCTATGCACCTGTCCCTCCAGTATCCCGATTTCGGGTAGTCGAAGGCGTGCTGCCCGGCCATCGTGAAGCTGGTCAGGTGCCTCCCCGTCACGCCCACGTTCTCTATGTCGCTGAACCTCAGGCATATCTGCGGCACCACGAGCGGATTGGAGCCGTACTCGAACGACATCGCCCCGCTCTCTATTCTTTGGAAATCCTGTATGCTCGCTATGGTGAAGTAGAGGTCCTGCCTCCACCTGCTCACGACCGGGTACCTCTTGACCTCAGCATGGCCGTTCTTCTTGAAGAAGCTGGCGAAGTCCTTCCAGAAGTCGGTGTAGCTTGTGGGTACCGGCTTCTCCTTGAAGAATGTGTACTCGGTGTGGCTGCTGTCCCCGCACGAATCGGTGTCGGTTATGGACCAGAATTTCTTGCCGCAGTGCCTGCACGTACGCCTCTCGAAGCCCTGCTCATCGAACAGCGCGACATTGTAGTACTCCTCCGGCTTCTTCGCGAACTCCTTCTTGAGCGATTCCTTGCTTATTTTTGAAGTGTCTATGTCGATCATGTCCACCATACCTTGCACTCCTTCCCGAAGAACCTGCAGAGCTTGCACTTCCACTTGTCCTCCTCTGGCACGGGAACCGCCTGTCGCTGGCCCGTCCAGTAGCCCATGGCGTAGGTTATGTCCCCTGCCAGCCCCTGCTTGTCGTACTGAAGCCTTATGTCTGACACGTGGTCGTTTGTCCTCCTGCTGACGTAGTTGATTATTATGGAATCGCTCAGCTGCGGCATCGATTTTATTGCATCGAACATCCTCATGAAGATCGTGTCGACGCCCATCAGCTCCGGCTTCACGCCTATGTCTGCAAGGCCCTTCCTGAAGCCTTCGGAGAGCTGCATGCCTGCGAATTTGTAGTATATGTCAAGGTTGCGGTATCCGTACTCGCCGCTCCTTATCTCGCCCAGCATCTTGCGGTAGAGCATCGCCTGGACCTGGTGGGGCTTGGTGTACTTCGGGGTGAGCCTGCCCGATTCCGTGGTCTTGTTCTCGACCACGACGACGGAGCCGTCCTCCATCCTAAGCTCGTCTATCTGGCCCACGAGGCTGTAGCCGTTTATGGAGCCGTAGACCTTGAGCTCGCGCGCCATCCTCTTCTCCACAAGGGTGTTGAGCGTCATTATGTTCTCGTACGCGGTCTTGTACATGCGGTCGCTGAAGGATGCGGGCTCCACTGTGAGGGGCTTGTACACCTCGACCTGCATCGCGGCGTGTATCGCCTGGCCCTTGTCCATCGCGGGCGTGTATTTCGTGCCGTGGAGGTAGTTGAGCTCCATCTGCTTCTCGCACCAGAACTGGTTGGCGATGTCCTTTGCGGAGATGCTCTTCTTGTGCAGCCTCTCAAGGACAGTCTGCCCTGGCGCATTATTGCCCGTCATAAACAATCAGATACTCCAAGCGGAGCCGACCCGCCCGATACAGAATTTGTATGCCTTGATAAGCATTAATAACCCTATCTCGGCCCTCTGGAACGGGATTGCCCCATGAGATCAACGTCTTTTAAAGATATCCGATCAGGCTTTTATATGATGCAATGCGAACTATAAGCGAAGACCATGCCAGGGCCCAGAAGGATCAGGAAGAGCGGGGAGCCGTTGCACGACGCGGTGCTGTTTTCAGTATTCAGAGAGGCACCTATGCAGCCGGTCAACTTCAGCGAGCTTCGCAGCGCGGTCAGGGAGCTCGACAAGAGGCTCTGGATGTACGTTGGAGGGCACATGGAGCTACTCACAACGGAGGGCCCGGTGAGCAGGGGGGACATCAGCGGGATCTCCATCATTCCAAGCGCGCTCGGAGGCCTGCTTCAGGTCGAAGGCCTGTGGAAGGCGAGGTATGAAGGGTCGAGATGGATAGAGGATGAGGGCAGGCTCACCTTCTCTTCGGCGCTCATCATGTACAGCATCAGGCTGTATGACGATGGCAGGGCCTTGATGCTGTCCTACGCCATGAGGAATGCTATAGGCCTGCATCCAAGCCTGGTGCCAATCGAGCACCAGCCAGAATAGGGAATGATTGATATGCCGGAACGCAGGAGACCAAGAAGGGAGCAGCCGATACACGATGATGCCGACCCCCTGGCGCAGGTATTGAGGACCGGCGCAATAATGGTCGACGTCGGGAATCTCGTCGCCTCGGTTACGAGGCTAGAGGGGATGCTGCCTTCATACAAAGGAGGGCAGGCGGAATTTGCAAATGCGGTGGAGCAGCCAGGGTACATCTACAGGGGGCAGGTAAGCGACATCAGGATTTTGGGAAGCGGGCTTGGCAGCAGGCTTGAGATAAGACTTGATTGGAGGGCGAAGTACGTAAACCTTAAATGGGTCAATGACCCTGAGGATCTGGAACTCCAGACCCCCCTTGCGCCATACGACATCACTGAGCGTTCCGATGGAAGGACCGTGCTCATCTGCCATCCGGTGGGTACCGTGATCACGCTCTTCCCCAAGGGCGGCGACGCCATTGAGCGGCCTCCCGAATAGGGCAGAGATACGGCTCCTCAGCTTGCACAAACCCGTGGAAGGAATAGAAAATATCAGACTGCCTACCGATCGTCATCGCAAAAGCTCGGCGATCACCTATGTCATCATATGCTTTTTTATTCGTTGGCAATATTAATAACCTTATGCTCTTGAAGGACCACGATCTCTTCATATTCGACTGGGACGGGACGATATGCACGTCCACGATCCTTGTAAGGCTGACCCGCCTCTTCAAGATCAGGTACAACCCAGGATACATAAGGAGGCACCAGGACAAGTTCAGGATAGACACCATAGAGAAGCTGAACCAGAGGGAGCAGGTAAGCGCAGCATATTCCTCACTGTACACGCTCTACTCAATGTTCGCAAGCACAAGGCTTAAGCCCAATGCAGCAGAGATATTGGAGAAGCTGAAGCTCAGGGGCAAGAAGGTCGCTCTCTTCAGCGACGCCAACAGGTACAGGCTGTTCATAGACGTCAAGAGGCTCGGCGTGCTGGACGACTTCGACTTCGTTCTCAGCGGAGATGCGATAAGGAGGTTCAAGCCCAATCCGACGGGTCTCATCGCCATAAGGGAGAAGTTTAGAGTGCCTCCGAACAGGACCGTTTACGTAGGTGACATGGCGGTCGACATCTTCAGCGCAAGGTTCGCGAAGATGCACTCGTGCGGAGTGGGGGACGGCGTTGACCCGTACGAGCTCGTGAAATCGGCGGATCCGGACTACATGTTCAGGAGCATGAAGGAACTCAGCATGAAGCTCTAGTTTCGCAGCAGAAAGCAAATTTCGCAGCTTAAAATCAGAACGTTTATTAAGAATCTGTATCTTCTTTGTCAGGTTTTTCCATCCCTTTCTGTTTTAGATAGTCTTCCATGCCCTTTCGTATTTCCTGCGACCTAGGATCTTCAGAAGTATTTGTAGTGGCTGCCTTCGAATGTGAACTTGCTGGTTTAAATTTATTAGAGAATCCAAAGAAATAGCCTATTATTATGGCTGCTAAACTCAAGACAATATATATAGAATTGCCTGGCTGTATCCCATTTTGCAATATCGCTTGCGATGAATTCTGTGGATTATAATACACTTTTAAATTTAAGCCAACTGGATATTTAGAAACTATTGTTTGTATAGAGCTGTAAGATGATCCATAATCGGATAATGTAACATTTTTACCAATAAACGCAGTACCGTTTACATTATACGAGTACTCCACATTCGGAAAATAGTTGCAACCATATCTGCCGCAGGATTGCAAGCTTACGTTAGATTTAATTATTATTCCGTGTGTAGTTGGCCAGTTTTGGCTTTGTAGAGAAGCCATCAAGTTTAGAATAGAAGAATAAAGAAAAGTTATTCCTACTATAATAAAAAACATGCCGAATAATAGCCGCCATATTTTGGGTGGAAGTTTAGATATAATATTTGGCGATACCCTAGAAAGGAGAATTAATGCGCCGAGTAGCAGCATATATCCCAAAAGGATATAGTAAAATAAGTCCGGGGCGGTTATCATGCTTTCATACTAGTTGATAGGAGTAATATATTTAACTATATTGGACCTGTTGGATGATGTTATCTAGAAAAGCCGTTGTAGTAATACGGGTAACCGTTCGTATTTGCTGGACGGTATAAATTCAATGGCACTGCGAGGAAGAGACGCGTATACGGTCCCATCTTCAGAGAATGAAAGAGATTTATTAGGAACCATGGTGTTGGATAAATTCTATGCTCAGTATGTTCCCACTTGGAATCTGCGGCTGTTCGACACGGACCTCCGCAAGCCAGGCATACCTGAAGTCCTCCTGCTTGTTGTCACCATAGCCATAGGTAAGGAATCGGTATGGCACATCGCCTAGGCTGACTTTGACAATGGCTCCGTACTTATCGAGCCTGGCAAAATACCGTGCGCCAGCATCGGATGCTGAAAATGGTAGGGAAGGGAATGAAGGCGGCGGCGTTTCAAATTCAAACATTGTGTCAGGCTGCGGAATATCCACTAATGCAGAAGCAACGAGGCCTTCGCGCCAGGCCTTCACTGCAAACCCATCCCTCTCGGCCTGTGTCCTGAAGTGATAGCCCCTGAAGACCACATGCCCATTATCCATTAGTCCCTGTGTTATCAATTCGTGGATCTTACCTTCAACCGCATCCTCCAGACGCCATAGCTCTTCCCAATACTTCCTTTCATCACCCTTTGGGATGTCATATTTGCGCTCTAGCATTTCGTTTACTGTTTTTTGGATCCTTTCGTCCAATTGCTCTTCTGGCGCCTCTGCTCCTCGATGCAGGCTAGCCAATGCAACTGCCCGGTTTCTTGCTCCGTTTGCTTCCCTGAATGCCATATCACAATCACTTCCTATGCTATGGTAATCATAGCGTATGTTCTGATATATACAATTTGCTCTCGAGAATATTGCATCAGGTTTGATATATACGCCTATTGCCATGTATAAACAGGAGTCTAAGATTCATGGCAGCCTAGGCTTTCTGCACGTGGATTATTAATGGCACTGCGAGGAGGAGACGCTTATCCAGGCGCACTGGAAGTTGGAGCTGCACGAGTTCTGTCCCTTGTCGAAGTTGTGTGGCGCTGAGGAGTACCCGGAGGTGCCGTAGCATGCGAGGCCGTGGACCGCGCCGTTCGCCGCCGTGCCGTTGAAGTTGTTGACGACAGAGCCGCCCATGAGCGATATGCCAGTGCCCGTGGCGGAGACGGTGTCACCGTTTATGTTGTTGTAGTCGGAGCCCTTGACCGTTATGCCGTTCGTCACGTTGGTCATGCGGTTGTAGTTTATGTTATCGTTTGACATGTTCTTCAGCAGTATGCCGGTACCCGCGCTCAGTATAGTGTTGTTGTATATCAGCGTGCCGAAGGTCGAGTGCGATGCGGTTATGGCAGTCGACGCGTTGCTGAACGTGTTGTTGAGTATGAGGGTCTCCTGCCCTGAGGTGACGATGGGCGTTGTGAAGCCCTTCAGGTAGCAGTTCTGTATCTTTATGTTGGTGCCGTTCTCAATATTGAGGAAGGTGCCGCCGTTGGTGGCAACGATGGTGTGGCCGTTGCAGTTTATCACTGTCCCTCCGGGTATCGACGTTGACGTATTGTAGCTGTTGAAGCACGTCTGGTTGAAGGTGTACGCGAGGTCCTGGGACATGGATATGAGCGTCGGCGTCGTTATGGGGAAGCACTGCTGGCCGAGACCGAGCTTCCTCTGCGCCACGAGCCAGTAGCAGTTGACCTTGCTCACGCCGTAGTTGATGCCGTTCTTCTCCGCGTTGAGGCCCGTGGAGCCGTTCGTGCAGTAGTAGTCCTTCGCGTTCGTCGTCGCGCTGTTGTTGAATATGGTGTTGTTCCTCGATGCATTGAAGACGAAGCCGTACACGGTGTTAAGGTACGCGTAGTTGAAGGAGATCGTGTTGTTCTTCGAGTTCTTGAATATGAAGCCGTTGAGGCTGCCGGTGGTTGCGTTGCTGACGTCCCTGCTCACGTTCGAGTACGAGATGCCGCTGAGCGTGAACCCCGTCTGGGAGTAGTTGAGTGCCGAATCATTGACAAAGGAGCTGTATGCGGTGTTGTAGAGCCAGAAGCCGGTGTTGGCCTTGCTCGACGTGACGTTTGTTATGTTTATGTCGCGCGAGTTGATGACATTGACGCCTACATTGAACGTGAATATCGGGCAGTTCGAGATGCCGACTGCAGACATGTTCTGCATGAGGATGGCAGAGCCAGTGGAGCTCTTGCTGTCTATGCTGAAGCCGCGGCAGTTTATGGTCACGTTGCTGGACTTTATGACCAGGCAGCCGTTCTGGCCGACAAGGTTCGCGGTGAGCGCGTAGGCCCCCGGCGAGACTATGTTCGTGCACGTATTTAACGGGAAGAACTGCAGCGGAGGCAGGATGTACGTGCGGCACTGTGGGTACGCCCACTTGCAGTCCGTAGAGCCGCAGCCTATGCCGTTGAAGTTGTTGGTGGTGTAGTTGTACTCGTTGGTGCTGCAGTAGAAGTCCGCTTTCGTGTTGGAGGTGACGTTTCCGCTCATGAAATTCAGCTCGTTGCTCCTGTCGCTGAACGCGCCGTACTGGTTGTTGTGCGCCTGGTAGCCGCGTATCCTGTAGAGCTGCGAGCCGTTGAAGTATGCGCCGTACTTGTTGCCGAGGAAGGTGACGTTGGTGAGGTTGCCCTGGGTTGCGTTGTACTCGTAGAGCGAGTACGTGTTGTTCGTGAAGGTGTCGTTGCTTATCGAGAACTGCAGCGGGTTAGCGAAGAACATCCCGTACGTGTTGTTGTTGAGGCGGCAGTTCGTGACAGTGACGTTGTATCTCGATATGGAGTATATGCCGTACGCCGCATTGCTTATCGTGTGGCCGTTGCAGTCGAGCCTGACGTTCTGCGCCGCCACGTTTATGCACGGCATCGTCTCTGAGGACTTCTGCGACCTGTTGATGTAGTCGAGCATGTTCAGGTTCCTGCCGAGCGAATAGCTGCCCGGGACGGTTATGCTGCCGCAGCCGTTCAGGCTGAGCTGGAGCTGTATCGATGACACGTTTGACGCGTTGTTCGTGGTGCTGCACTGTACGAAGCTGCACCCGTTGTTGACGTAGCACGTGGAGAGGCCGTACCTGTTCTGCGAGACGAAGCCCGAGGCCGCATCGCAGTAGAAATCGACGGGGTTCGCTATCAGGTCCTCGCGCGCGAACCTGTTGCCCGTCGAGCCGTTTATGCGTATGCCGTAGGCCGTGTTGTACTCCACGGTGTTGTTGAGTATCGTGTTGTTGCCGCCTCCCTGGAGGTAGATGCCGCCGGACTGGCCCTGCGCCTGCTCCGACTTCGACAGTATCACGCTGCTGTTCCACGCGTTCCTGAGGTAGATGCCGGTTATAGTCGAATTCCTTACAGTGACGTTCTTTATTGTGTCTCCCCTCGAGCCGTCGAGGTATATGCCGTAGGAGAACTTGGTTATGTTTAGGGCGCCTATGCTGACGTTGCTGTACGGGCCCACCTTTATGGCGTAGGTGTAGGGAGGCACCTGCACGAAGGGCCCGTTGCCCTGGAGCACGTGCTGGCCTCCTATGAGCCAGACGTTGCTGCTCTCTATGTCTATGCATGTGCCATTGGATATCTGCGTGGAGATGTCTCCGCTGAGGTAGTACAGGCCGGGCTGGCTTATCGTGCCGCATGAAGCTAGATACTCGGTGTTGATGCCCCTCGTGGTCGTGCTGGTGGTGGTCACCGGCGGCTTGTATACCACCAGTGCATAATACGCTATTCCCACAACTATGATGAGGCCTATGAGGGCTGCCATTATCCTCATCCTTGCCGCCTGCTTCCTCCTCTGCGTGACTATCTTGTCTATCTGCTGAGCCTCCTTGTCCGCAGGCCATCCTCCCGCTTGAGGCGGCCCTGGCATCATTCCCTGCGCAGGCTGCTGGCCGCCGCCTCCTGGCTGCTGCTGGGGCCTGTTGCCCTGCGCTGGAGGAACGGATGGGGGCTGCTGCTGCGTGCCGCCGTTACTCGGATTGTCTGCCATACATACCAGCAAAAACTATGATGATAGCTGGTTTATTATTTTTGCCATATCTATTTATAGCTATTTGTAGCTTTGCTAGAGGGGACTGTTTTGAAGATTTCAGAAGGTATGGCAGAATTGATAGGTGCAATCATAGGCGATGGAAATATCTACGACAATGGCAAATCGCATTGGGTCGAGATAACCGGAAATG
>JAGWHJ010000019.1 GCA_028866835.1 Microcaldota archaeon
GAGGGATGGCGACACCAAGGTATTCACGGGCTTCAGGGTGCTTTACAATGATGCACGCGGCCCCGGAAAGGGAGGTATACGATTCCATCCTGCAGAGACATTGGACACCGTCAAGGCCCTCGCAGCATGGATGACATGGAAGACATCTCTTGCGAACATACCTTTCGGAGGGGCGAAGGGCGGCGTCATAGTAGACCCAAAG
Organism: Microcaldota archaeon; assembly: GCA_028866835.1. Classification (GTDB taxonomy): domain Archaea; phylum Micrarchaeota; class Micrarchaeia; order Micrarchaeales; family CABMGC01; genus JAGWHJ01. Next base: position 203 of record JAGWHJ010000019.1, read on the forward strand.
CAGCTGAACGCGACGGAGCTAGAGAACCTCTCAAGAGGGTACATACGTGCAATTGGGAAGTTCATAGGCCCGAAGATCGACGTGCCCGCCCCTGACGTATACACCAATCCTCAGATAATGGCCTGGATGATGGACGAGTACAGCCGCATAACAGGCTACGGCGAACCTGGAGTGATAACGGGAAAACCGACGGGGCTTGGCGGCTCCGCAGGCAGGTACGATTCCACAGCGATGGGAGGGATGTACGTGCTCCGCGAGGCCGCGAAGATGAGGAAGCTGGACCTGAAGAAGGCGAAGATCGCAATACAGGGCTTCGGCAATGCGGGACGGTTCGCATTCGAGATCTCACAGAAGATACACGGCGCGAAGGTCGTCGCGATAAGCGATTCTGAAGGCGGGATATACTCAAAGGGCGGGCTTGACTACAAGAAGCTTGCGCAGATAAAGGACAAGACGGGGAGCGTAAGCGGCTATCCGAAGGCCGAGAAGATCAGCAATGAGGAGCTTCTTGAGCTGGACGTTGACGTCCTCATACCTGCTGCAATCGAGAACCAGATAACGATGAAGAACGCCGACAAGATAAAGGCAGGCATAGTGCTTGAGCTCGCGAACGGCCCGGTCACCGCGGGTGCTGACCCGATACTCTTCGAGCGCGGCATCCTGGACCTTCCCGATTTCCTTGTCAACTCGGGAGGCGTCATTGTGTCGTACTTCGAGTGGGTGCAGGACATAGACGGCTTCTACTGGACCGAGAATGACGTGTACAAGAAGCTAGACACGATAATAACGAGGTCGTTCAAGGACGTCTTTGACATGCAGAAGTTGCACAAGAACAAGATAAGCCCGAGGATGGCCGCCTACATCGTTGCGGTCAACCGCGTGGCTACGGCGATGAAGGACCGCGGCTGGTACTAGAATTTGTGGAAGAGCTTCAGCAGCTTTTCGGCTGGGAGCGTGTTGACCACAAGCTCCTTTGTCAGCCATCCGCGCTTCGCCATGCCTATGCCGTAGCGCAGGAAGAGCATGTTCTCCGACCTGTGCGAATCGGTGTCTATGCTGAACTTGACCTTGTAGTTCCTCGCCTTGAAGATGTTCTCGTCGTTAAGGTCGAGCCGGTCAGGATAGGAATCTATCTCCAGTATCACGTTGTTCCTCTCCGCGGCCTCGAAGACCTTGTCTAGGTCGACGTCTATGGGAGGCCTTGCGTTTATCAGCCTGTCAGTGGGATGGGCCCATATGTCCACATATCCGCTGTCGAACGCCTTTATCACGCGCTTTGTCATCTCGTCCCTTTTCAGGTTAAGGTTGGTGTGGATGCTTGCAAGCCTGTAGTCCATCATCTCCAGCGTCTTGTTCTCGAGATCGAGGCTTCCGTCCTTCAGTATGTCTATCTCCGCGCTCTTGAGGAGCCTTATCCCGCCGCGCTCGTTCTCCTTGTCTATGCCCTCGAGGTGCTTGACAAATTTCTTGTCGTCCATCCCGCGGGCCTGGTACTCGCTCTTGGTGTGGTCGGTTATCCCGATGTACTTCAGGCCTAGCTTCGCGGCTGAGGCGGCCATCTCGCCCAGTGGCTCGAGGCCGTCGCTGTGGTTGGTATGCACGTGGAGGTCGCCGAGTACGTCTTCCTGCTGCACGAGCTTGGGCAGCTTGCGGCTCATCGCAAGGTCTATCTCCCCGCGGTTCTCGCGCATCTCAGGCTCCATCCAGTCAAGGCCGAGCTTGCTGTAGACCTCCTCCTCGGTCTTCCCGGCGACGCTCTTGCCCTTCCTGTCGAAGAGGCCGTACTCGTTGAGCTTGTATCCCTTCTTTATGGCGATCTCCCTTAGCTTGACGTTGTGATCCTTGTTGCCTGTGAAGTACTGCAGCGCAGCGCCGAAGCTGCTGTCCTCCACAACCCTGATATCGCATGTGAGCCCTATCTTCAGGAGCACGGTGGTCTTCGTGGGGCCGCTGACTATGGTCCTCTCGACCTCCTGCATCTTCTTCGCCATCTCCATAACCGCGTCGGCCTTTGAGGAGCTCACCAGTATGTCTAGGTCGCCAACGGTCTCGCGCATCCTTCTTGTGGAACCCGCGATGGTTATCTGCTTGACGAGCCCCGAATCCCTGAGTTTCTTCACTATGGCTTCCGCCTCAGGAAGCGCATGGCCTAGGAGCATCCTTCCCTTCCCGGAATCGAACTGCGCGAGGCCCTTCTTTATCTCCTCCTCGCTCCTCTCGCCGAAGCCCTCGAGGCCGCGTATCTTGTGCTGATCTACGGCCTTCCTGAGGTCGTCGATGTTCTTGACGCCTATGGTCTGGTAGAGCTTGAAGGTCCGCTTGGCGCCCATCCCCTGTATCTTCGTCAGGTTCGTGAAGTCTATCGGGTACTGCTTCTTGAGCTCCTCGTACTTCTTTATCTTGCCCGTCTCTATGTACTCCTTTATCGAACCTGCGATGCCTTTTCCTATGCCGGGAAGCTCCATCAGCCCCTCGACACCCTTCTTCTTATATATCTCGCCGACATCCTCCTGCAGGCTGCTTATCGTCAGGGCAGCCTTCCTGTATGCGAGGACCTCGAAGCGCCTCTCGACCTCGTCGAGAGCAAGCATGTTCGCTATCTCCTCGAAGATCTCGGCGATCTTCGTGTTATACATGACCAGATGTGGCAGTTAAGTTTGATAAGACTTGGTCTTAGCCTGCTTTAGGAGGAGTTAGGGCGCACCAGTTGCCTTAGCTTGGCCATGTCGTGGTTGACATAGATGGCCCATTCCGTTCCCTGCCCTATGTTGAAGAGCTCGCGCGGCACGTCTGCGGGCCGGGCCTCCTCGAAGCCGAGGGCCTCCAGTATGCCATGTCCATTGCTGGCCTTGTTCTTGAGCCCCACAACGGTCTTGGCGCCCTTACGCGCCATCGATTCGACAAGCGGAACCTTTATCTCCATGTTAACGCCATTGCCGCGGTAATCAGGGAGAACAACACCTGCACGCAGCTCCGCCCATCCGGATTCAGGCCATACGAATGCGGAATTATGCCCTATGACCTTGCCGTCGGGCGTTTTCGCCACGAAGGAGAGGTTCTCTGCTATCCATCCTTTTACTTCGGCCTCGGTGACTGGAAGCAGCGCGCCGGATTGCCTTGTGACATCGTTTACCATCCTCAATATGGAGGTTATGTCATCGTGAGTGGCTGCAGCAACGTTGAACTTAACCCTCGATTTTTGCTGAATCATTCGATCTTTCCCGTTGTCTTATTAATAGGCGGTTCCCTGTAATCCTATCCCGCAGCTTCTCTTATTTAAGCATTATTGATTTGGACAATTTATGCGATAAAGTTTGTTATTTTGGCACATCCGGCTTTCTGCTAGTAATCTTTAAATATGATGCAAAACATTAGGCTTTCCGTGTCGCAATGGCCCCTAGAGAATCAACCTTGGTCAGAAGGCAGCTGATAGTTCCCACAGGAGAGAGGCTGGGGTACCTGGAAGCCAGAGAGATGGTAAAGGAAAGGGGAGGGCTTCCTTCAAACCTCATGCATGATGAGACACTTGTAGGCTCGGAGCGCTGGGTTGCACTCCAAAATGGGCTTAGGGACGGGGAAAGGAGCGGATACTATGAGGCCTGGGCAAGGGAGATGTTGGTGTACCCGGAGGTGGGCGGCGTTTTTGCGCAGGGCAGACACGTGGTTGATGCAGGAAGGGACATTTATGGAAGGGCATGGAGACTGGCAGCCCCGTGCATTCCAGAGGCGGCAATAGGGGTTCAGAAAGTTGCCCTCGTTGTTGATCCGCTGGTCATAGAGGTCACCACAGGCATGGTCACGGTATGGGCAGATCCGAAAGTAGTAGTTGTGATAAGCAATTTCATACAGGTGTCGGGCCAGATGGGCAAACTGCACGAGCAGACGGGCGTTCCCTTGGAACTGCCCGACGTGCTTACGCGTGAGCGCCTCGGCCCCGACCAGATAAGATGGATACTGAGGGGCGATGGCCCCGGAGTGAGGCCGATCTCAAGAAGCTCGGGGGAACTGGGCAGCAGGAAGACCATCAACGCAGTATTCGGGCATGATGAGCCCATGGGTGTGGGATATGTCGCAGAACGAGCCGTAATGGATACGTCTCTTCTGTGATCCCAAATGCCTCAAAAGCAACTAGATTTACCGAAAAATCCGGTTATAGTCCCAACAGGAGAGAATATGGGCTGGCTGGATGCTAGGAAAGCCGTAAGGGACATGGGCGGGCTTCCTCCGCACGTTTTGCATGACCATACCTTCGTGCATTCGGATGCATGGCTGTCATTGGAAGGCACGCCTTACTGCCCTGCATGGGCCAGGGAAGTGATAGCGCACCCAGAAGCAGGCAGCGTGTTCAGAAAGGGCAGGGACCTCGTGGATGGCGTGATGGACGCAAGAGGAAGGGAGTGGGTACTTCCGGCTTCGTGCATACCTGATGAGGCCATGGGAAGGAAGGATGTTGGGTTGTTCATCAACCCAGGTGCGATAGAGACATGCAACGGCAAAGTGGTGGTGATGGCAGAACCCGGTTCGGTTATCGTTCTGACGGGTTTTGCCCAGAAGTCGGGCACGGAGGGAAAAGCAGATCCGGAGACAAGGGTGCCGATTGAGGTGCCCCAGCAGGAATTAAATGCGCTTGACCGGAATGAGGTAAGAGCACTGTTCAGGGCGGATGAAGCCGGGGTAAGGCCGATTGTCCGATACGTGTTCGATTTCGACGGCGCGCATGACGTCGTTATTGACTGCCTGCACGATGCAAGGTTCGGAGTTGGATTTGTCGCACAAGGAGGATCCGCTCCTGCATGAATTTTGCATCGCCCTGTAGAAAATAGTCGGCTTCTCCTCAGAAAGATATTTAATCTTATATCTAGAGATATGTTCAGGGCGATCTTATGTATGGAAATACGAGTTCTCAATCGAACAGGAACTTCACGGATGCAGACTACGATCTCTTTAAGCCACGAATCGGAGTTGTTGGTGTAGGCGGAGGAGGAAACAATACTGTGCAGAGGCTAAGCAGCATCGACGTAAAAGGGGCTGGGCTATTTGCGTTCAATACCGACGGAAAACAGCTCAACATGATGAATGCGAACATAACCAAACTCATGCTTGGCAAATCATTGACGCACGGCCTTGGAGCCGGAGGATATCCGGACATAGGCGAGAAATCCGCAGAGCTATCGCGCGAGGACATAAGGCTGCTTACAAAGGACATGAATCTTGTCTTCCTCACTGCTGGAATGGGCGGCGGAACGGGAACCGGGGCTGCTCCGGTGGTAGGCAGGGTTGTCAAGGAGAACGGGGCGATAATAGTGGGCATAGTAACGCTTCCTTTCGCTCTTGAGCGAGTCAGGCTCGAGACAGCAAGGAAAGGGATTGATACGCTCAGGAGGAGCGTCGACACGCTCATAGTCATAGACAACCAGAAGCTTGTGAAGCTCTATCCGAACCTTCCGATAGAAAAGACGTTCATGCTCGCAGACGAGATAACGGCAAAGGCGGTGCGTGGAATAACGGAGGCGATAACGCAGCCTAGCCTCATCAACATAGACTTCGCTGACGTAAGGACGATAATGTCTTCGGGCGGGCTTGCAATGATAAGCGTGGGCAGCGCGCGCGGCGCGAACAGGGTGGAGGACGTGGTGCGAGACACGCTAAAGAACAAGCTCCTTGATGTGGACTACGAAGGCGCCACGGGAATACTCCTACATATAACCGGAGGCTCGAGCCTGACCCTCGGAGAGGCAAACCAGATAGGCGAGAAGCTGACGGCGCAGTCAGCGCCTAACGCAAACGTCATCTGGGGCGCGAGGCTGGACCCGGCATATGCGGACATGATAGAGGTAATTGCCATATTCACGGGAGTACACGGCTCATCCGTAGCAGGAGGCAGGGGAGAAGAGGCTTCCGAAAGCAGCAACATAGGAGGGCTCGGCTACATATAGATAGGGGCTACAAGCTAACGGCACTCGTTTCCTTGTGCTCCTCCTTGTTCCTGTCGAGCAGGTAGATCCTTGCGTTCTGCACCTGCTTGAGCATGTCGTCATGGGTTATTATGAATACCTGGTCGACCACGTTGGGGAGCATCTCGTTGAACACCTGGACGAACTTCGCGAGCCCCTCCCTGTCGATGTTGTGGGTCGGCTCGTCCAGTATAAGCCATTTGAGGTTCGGGACGAGCACGAGCGCGAACGCTATCCTCATAGCGAGGCAGGCTATGCTCCGCTCGCCGCCGCTCGCTATCGATTCTACATCCTCCCACGAGGATTCGCCGTTTACAAGCGTCCTGACCCTGAGAAGATAGTCGTCGTCTTGCGCCTCCAGCGCAACACCCTGGTAATCGCCGTAAGGATAGAGCTCCGGCCATATGTTGTCCATTATGCTGTTGACAGAATCTACGAGCCTCGAGCGCATTACTGTCTGCGCTTCCACTACAGAGTTCCTGAACTTCAGGAGATTCTCGGCGAGGTGCTTCTTGCGCTTTATGTCCTCGTAAAGCTTCTCTATCCTCTTCATCTCATCGGACTTCTCCTTTATGCTAAGCGATTTGTCATTGAGATATTTCTTGTTTGCATCGATGCCTGCGCGGTATTTTCCGATCTGCGAGATGAGGCCGTTCATCTTTTCCTGCAGCCCATCGATCTCCTTCTCGTCGACCTTTATGGCGTCAAGCTCCCCCTGCTTTGCGCCTGCGAGCCCGTCATTCTCGAGCTTCTCCTTTAGGTAGCCTTCCATCCTCGAGATCCTGTCCAGCACGGCCTTTATCTTCTCTATTTCCTCCCTCGCATTCAGGACAGCCGCAGCTGCCTTCTCCCTTTCCGCCTTTGACAGAGACGCTTCGCTCTGGCCGGATTTCAATGCCATGGTTGCCTCCTGAACCCTGGATTCTATGCCGTTAAGCGCCGAGCTCCTTTGCTCTATGACAGAGAGCCTGTTCATCTCTGATGTCGATGCCGATAGCTCCTTCCTCTTTGACGCCTCCGCTGCCCGGAGCCTTTCCAGTTCGGACGAGGCGTGCTTTATCGACGCTTCCTTCTCCGATATCAGCTTCGAGATCAGGCTCTCCGGAAGTTCGCGCTCGCATATGGGGCATTTGCTGATATGCCCATGCAGCTCCTTCACCCACTTCTTCCCCTCGTTAAGGGCAGCGGTGTTGGAGGCTATGTCCATGCTTGTGCGCTCGAGCTCCGAGGTGTATCTCTCGACGTCCTTTGCAACGTCCGCCTTGCTGCGCTTCTTCAGCTCGCTGTCGAGTCCCTTCTTCTCAGAGGCATCCTTCTCGAGCTTTTCTAGCTCGGCCTGCAACCTTGCCGACTTCGAGGCCATCTTCCTGTCGGATTCCGTCTTCAGCTTCTCTTCAGCGGAAACGTCGCGCAGGTGTTTTTCTGCGGTATCGAACTTCTTTGCGGTCTCGTCCTTCCCGGAAAGGCCGAGCTTCTGCAATTTCTCTATCTCCATCTGAAGCATCCTGGACCTGCCCCTGATCTCCGCAAGCTCCTTGGACAACGCTGTCTTCTTCGTGTACTCCTTCTTGAGCCTTGCGAGGTTTGACGATACCTCTTTCTCGTCAGTCTCGAGAGACTTCAGGGCGGCGTCGGATTTCTTTATCTCAGCTTCTATGCTCTCCTTCTCGCCTTTCAATGTTTCGAGCTGCTCCTTGGTCTTCTGGAGGTCAAAGCCCTCTGCAGTCTTCGATCCTTCCTCGACCATGTCTTTCAGCTTGTTTATCAACGAAGTGGCATTGTCCTGCGCTGTCGCAAACTTGTCTAGGCCAAGAAGCGCATCTATCTGCTTCTTCCTCTCCCCGGATCTCAGATTGAGGAAGTAGTCAAGGCCGTTCTGCTCCGAGTATATCGCCTTGGAGAAAAGGTCATAATCGAGCTTGAGAGCCTTCGCTATCTCTTCGTTGACGCGCTCTGACTGGGACTGCAGGTAGGCGCCGTTCTTCTCAAGACGCGCTGTCGTGGGGCCGTTGAGGTTTATCTCGCGCGTAACCGTATAGACGTCATTGCCGGAGCTGAACTCGAGCTTAACCGCTCCCTTCTTCTCCTGCGTAGGCTTGTTCCTTATGAGCTTCGCTGTGCCCGTGCGCTTGTGCTGCACCGCGGGGAATGTGCCGAACAGGGCGAATGATATCGCGTCCATTACGGAGCTCTTCCCGGCGCCCATCCTTCCTATGAGTATGTTCGTGCCCTTTGAGAATACGAGCTTTGTCGAACCGTGCGTTTTCCAGTTCTTTAGCTCTATGGAATTGATCATAGAAACACGACAAGCAGCAAAAGAGTTAACCCTTTAAGGAATATATTATAGGCGGGTTAGTCAGTGTATGGGTCGTATCTCAGCATCTCAGGAACAACAACCGCAGTATCGGGCAGATAATATGAGCGGCCGTGCAGCGCGTACGCTTTTGCTATGTCGGATAGGGTATGTTGTTCGTATACGGGCTCATTACGGCCTGACCGGTGCGTCGCCAGCAAAGGCTCTGTTGCCGTGACGACTGCCATATGGTAGACGTACGGCATTCCGGGGCGATGGTCCCATTGCCATGCAACAAGACAGCCAACCGCAGGCTCATCGAGTCGCCTTAGCGAACTGAGAAGGCTTCTGAATAGCATTCCCTGATGGTCCCCTATGAATTCGTCGTCACTTTGCATGCCGACTAGATACAAGGCGGTGCCTATGCAGTTGGATCTGAGGGTATTTCTGCACAGCTCTGCCCTTTCATTTATCCTGGCAGCAACAGACATGCCGCCCCCTTCAGAGCAGGCTTTCCTCTGCGACTTCTACTTCCTTCACTCCCTTTATGGCCTTCAGCTTCTCCTCGTAGGAGGCGCTGCCGTCCTGGTCCTCGTGCACGAAGAGGACCTTTATGACCTTTATCCCGAAGGCTATCTCCTCCAGCTGTATGCTCTGGGGCTTTATTGTCTTGGAGATGAGCTCGCTCACCTGCTTGGCGTCGTCAGGATTGTCCGTATAGACCTTGAATATCGTCGCTACCTTGCCCATTATGGTCCCTCGAAACTGCACTTGGGGCACTTGTACCTCGTGTGCTTCTCTCGGCAGCTGTAGCACCTGCATATCGTGGAATCGCTGCACTTGGGGCACTTGAACTCCGCGTAGCTGCTCGTAAGCTTGCCGCATGACACGCATGTCTTTCCTGAGGTAGAAGCCATCGGTTTTCAACTCTGGGTCTATTAATAAGTATAGGATGTTATATAAAGAAAAGTATATAAATATCTTCTAGCTGGGCATGTGGTGTAACTTGGATAGCACAGCGGCTTGCGGAGCCGTAAGTTACGGGTTCAAATCCCGTCATGCCCGTCGGTTGTTTACGGTGTGTTAAATGAAACTTGTCAGGAGCTCCGAGAGAAGGACGAAGCGGAACCCGGGCAGGTGCATAGTGCACGAATATGATCTGGAGGATGCGGACATTGATGGGGCTGTGGCTGAGATTGCCGGGCGAGAGCCTGCAGAGGGTTTCGAGGCAAATAAAAAATGCAAAGAGCTATGCTACGTGGCAAAGGGGAGGGGCAGGCTGGTCCTGGAGAAAGAATCGGTCAGCTTGCGCAAAGGCGACATGGTACTCATACAGCCGATGGAAAAGTATTATTGGGATGGAAACATGACGCTTGTAGTCTCATGCAGCCCCAAATGGAGACTAGACGACCATATTTTTGTAGAATGAATGGCTTTGATACGACGTCACCAATAGGTATAAATTAGCGTAAATTGATTGAATACCATGGCAAAAACATCGGTCTCTCCTTCAGAGATCCTCTGGATGTCTGTAGTCGCGATACTGATACCCGCGGTGATCCTGATAGGCGCACTGATATATGTGGCGTTCTACACGAGCGGGTACAGCCTCTTCCAGCAGATAGTTATAATCATAGTGGCGCTGATAGTCGTCGCGGTTGCTGAGGCGATACTCTGGATGGCCTGGGCCGCGAAGAAGGGCATGATGCACTGGCACGGGAACGAGTATAAGTACAGGTAAAACAGGCCCTGATAGAATGAGAAGAGGAGGTTTCTTCCCGGTGCGAAAGGTTGTCGCGCTAGACATATATCTGCACGGCTACACCTTCATACTACTGGAGTTTGGGCTGGGGACGCCGCTGCTCTTCCTGTTCGGATTCTGGACGATGAGCTACAGCAACCTCCTGGGCCTTTATCTCATAACGCTTGGATTGAACTATCTGCCGCTCCTGCTTTATGCGGTCGACATGAAGCTTAAGGGCAGTGCGATGAATGAGGGCAAGTCCGAAGTTTCAAGAAACAGGGAGTACAGCATAAGGCAGTTCATACTTTTCATCCCATTATCCACCTTGCTCCTCGCCGTGCATCAGGAGCTCGGCAGGGGATAATGCTAGATCGGGCATCCGCCTGGCGTGCTCGTGTTCAGGATCGGTGTGAAGGCCGCTGTCCCGTTTGAGTATACGCCAGTAAGCCTGAATTCGGTATTGTCGCAGGCGTATCCCACGTAGCCGCTTATGTGAAGGGTTACATTCTCGCCTACATTAGTGGCCACGGGATACTGCACGTACAGCAATCCCGAGACGGTGCCTGAGCTGTAGTTTACGCTCTGGACCAAGAAGTTGCTCACGCGCTGGCCACCGTGAACTATCACTGCAGTCCCGGTTCGCCCTGCAGTGGTATTATTGTTACCAGAAGACCCTATCCCGATGCCTAGGCCAAGTTTTGCCTTGATTCCGGCACCTAACGACGCCATGCTTCCTATATTCGTGTTGATAGTTACTGTTGCGTTGCTGCTTACAACTATCGCGCTAGCGGCTGGCGCGAGCACGTACGCAGTTGCGTTTGAATTGCCCGTTGCATGGGCATTGACCGTGGGCTGGAAGTCTATCAGTACAGCTGAGTTCGCGCCCAGCTTCTGACTGCCGGTAACAGCGACATTTATCTTGTTGTTCGGTGAGCTTACATTGTAGGTCGTGCCGTTTATTGTTATCTGCGCAGACGTGATGTTGAAGCGTATTAGATTTATTGTGGAGTTTGCTGCGACATCGGCATTTGCTATGGTCTCCGAGGCATTTGTCAATGCCATCAGGTCAACAGTGCCCGAGCCGGTGGCCTGAACCCATCCCGACTGGTTTCCTGCACCAGATGAATGGACCTCCACTGAGGAATAAGAGACGACAAGGTGCTGTGTGCCTTGAGGCACCTTCGGAGGATCCGTCATCTGGACTGCAACATTCGTCATGCCGTTTTGCAAGCCTGCTGATTGGGGGTTGCTGAATAAGAAGTATATCAATGCCAATATCATTATCAGCACTATTACTCCTGCCAACATCATTGTCGATGCCATTTCAACCATCAAGTTATAATAGCAATGTGCATTTATATTACAGATTATTCGGTTTGGTTTTGCTATGGCTGGCGGCGTAGCTGGAGAGATACTGGAATTCAAGTCGGCCGAGGGGCTGGAGAGGTGGCTCGCTAAGAACCATTCGGCTTCCAATGGCATATGGCTGCGCATATACAAGAAGGGATCGGCGGCGAATGCGCTGAAGGGCTCAGAGGTGCTCGACCCGCTGCTTTGCTACGGCTGGATAACTGGGCAGGCAAGGCGCGGGGATGAAAGGTCTGTGCTGTGGTGGGTCTGCCCGCGCCGGGCAAGGAGCCTATGGTCAAAGATAAATGTTGGGCACGCAGAGAGGCTGATAAAAGAAGGCAGGATGAAGCCGGAAGGATTCAGGCAGATAGAAGCCGCAAAGAAGGACGGCAGGTGGGACATGGCTTACAGTCCGCAGCGCACAGCCTCTCTCCCAGCGGATTTCCTAAAAGAGATAGATAAAAACAAGAAGGCGAAGGCCTTCCTAAAGAAGTTGAACAAGACGAATTCTTATTCCATAATATTCCGGCTGGAGACCACGCACGATGCTGAAAGGAGGAAAAGGAAGATTAGGAATATCATTGACATGCTTGAAAGAGGGAAGACCTTTCATTAGACACTTGAGGTCTTTGGAGAATACGTTTTTATATCATAACTGCAGTGAATGCAAGAGATATTAATGCCTACTCGGCAGAAAAGAGCAGCTTCATTAGATGTCCCAGGAAGGGGAGTGATAGTGCCTACTGGCGAGCATGCAGACTGGCTAGCGGCCCGCAGGCTTGTGATGGAGAGCGGCCTGCCGTCGAATGAATTGCATGACGATACATTGTCATCGCCCATGCTGATGAGGGCATTGCTCGATCAAGGGTACTATCCGGCATGGGCCAGGGAGGTCTTGGTTTACCCCACCCCGCACGGAACGTTCGTCAAGGGCAGGGACCTCGTTGATTCCTTCGCCGATGATAGCGGCAGGAAGTGGGTATTTCCGGCCGCCTCGATTCCCGACCTTGCGATAGGCATGAAGAACGTGGCGCTGTTCGTGGACCCGCAGTATGTCGAGGTAGATGTGAATAGGGTGGCGATAATGGCTTTGCCAGGTTCGATAAAATTGCTCACGCCCTTCATGCAGGAAGAAGGCTGGGGCGTTATGGATGAGGTTACAAGGATACCTCTTGCGCTTGATGTCGCCGGCGTGCCTGCGAACAGGCAGAGATGGCTATGGAGGCTCGATGGTGCCGGCGTGCGCCCCATAGTGCGCTATACGCACGACTTCGATGGCCGCTGGGAGATAGTCGGGAACGGGATACGCTCCTCATCTTTCGGCGTTGCCATGGTAGAGGTTCAGGAGCAGTAACCTGTTCATTCCTGGCCGCTGACGTGCCCTGTCCTGCGCCGTGCGTCCATCAGGGCTTTGTAGTCATGGCAGTTGAGCTGCTGTATCCTGCTTTCAAAGCTCTGGATGCCATTTCTTCCGCCCTGCTTGGTCGCCCCGGTACTTTCAGTATGCTCTGCCAGTTGTGGCCTTAGAACTTGATGACTTGGTCGCCTGCGTGTTGCAAAACTTGCTTCCATTTTAACACACTAGCCTATCTGCAAGATGTTTTTAAGTCGTTTGCGCGCCAAACGTTTGTTGTCGAATGCGCCTTCCGTCGTAAGACGCCGCGGGTTGGTCTCCGCACCAGGCATACGGATAGGCTTTTATATCAGCGGATGTCGAGTTAGATTGTGATATTACGAGTATTAAGGGGAAGGAGCTGCGCAGAGCGCCCGATCTACAAACGGATATTGTCATGGCGCCACTCGGCAAGCAAACCGGCTGGCTTGAAGCCCGTGAACTAGTGAGGGACAGCAGGGGGCTGCCTTCGAATGCCTTGCATGATGAGCTATTGGTGCATGGTGAGCTTTGGAGGATACTGAAAAGGGACGGCTACTACCCGGCCTGGGCCAGCCAGGTGGCGGTGTATCCTAGGCCGAATGGCGTATTCACAAGGGGAAAGGACGTCAGGGACGTCCTTCTTGACGACGCTGGACGGCAATGGGTCTTTCCGGGCTCGCAGATCCCCGAGGAGGCGATAGGGATCGGGAATGCAGCACTGGCCGTAGATCCGCAGCAGGTTGAAGTCAGCAAGGGAAAGGTGGTGATTCTGGCTTCTGCAGAAGCGATAAAGGTATTGGTCCATTTCATGCAGGATGACGGATGGGGCAGGGTTGACCCAGAGACCAGGTTTCCTCTGGAAGACGGTTCAAGCCCAAGGCCTGGAATGATGGATCAGTTCAGGTATTTTGGCAGAATCGCAGGCGAAGGCGTACGGCCTCTGGCCCGTTATGACGGCGATGACATGGCGCACAGGAGATTCGTTGACGCGGGGAGGGCGCATGACAGCAGGCTGGGGGTTGCCATGACGATAAAGTTCCCTGATGAAGCTGGCGTCATGTGGCGTTGACTCAGAAGCGGCCCACGTTGTCCCTGCCCTCAAGAACCTCGTGTATCGAGTACCTCTTTATAACAAGGGCCTTGACCCTGTCTATCTCGTCGTAGTTCCGCTCCCTTGCGTAGCGCTCTGCCTGGTTCAGCTTGTTGGAATAGGAGTTGTACGCGTTGAGCGCAGCCGAGAGCGCATCCCTTTCGTGCAGGCTGCCTACGTTGATCCCCTCCGTGAACTCGCGCTTCCTGTCGACGCTCATGTCGCTCTGTGGAGTGAACACTATGCAGTGGAATATTGCCGCCAGCTTCCCTATCAGCGTGCCTGCACGCTTCTTATCCGACGCGATCACCACTGGCGAACCGGCAGACCTTATGCGGTCCAGGTACCAGTCCATCCCCACGGAGATGCCGGTGTCTAGCCCCACTACGTTGCCGCTGAGGTCTATGCACGCTATCGCGGCCCTTTTCCCGCTGTCTATCCCGACGATAATGTGTCGCATCAAGTCAGCATAAGGTGCTGTTCGCATAGCAGATTGCCTGCCTGGCAGTCTGCGGTATCGAGAGATACTGGCAGTCGGTGAGCACTGCCGGAGATGAAGGTATGCCGTAGTACTTGGCCTGCTCTATCTGCGCCGTGGATACTAGCGCGAAGTTGGAGAGGCAGGAGTTCATTGAAGAGGCGTTAAGGCCCGCGTTTATGGAGACGTTTGCAAGCACCGCAGGCGCCACGTACGCGTTGGTGTATATGGAATCGAGGTTCGAGACGAAGCTCGAGAACTTGCCGTTGCCCTGCCTCGAAGCGCAGAAGAGGTACGCGTCAAGCACCTGCGTCTTGTTCGCGCCGTACTGCTGCGCCGTCTGCTGGTAGTACTGGGTGAACAGTATCTTGACGGAGAAGTTGACATTGCTGCCGAAGTGGGATTCCAGGCTTGTGAGGTTGTTGAGCGTGCTTATGCCGCCAGGGGCGTAAGGGTCAACAAACCAGTAGACGTTGAGCGGCTTCTCCGTTCCGCAGCTTGTCTGGTTCGCGATCCTTATGACGCCGTCAGAGACGACGTAATTGCTGTTGATGCTGCCGGGCTTGACGGTCTGTATGAAGGGCACCATCTGCGACGTGTCCCTGTCGTTCACGAGGACCGAGAAGTACACGGGCTTCGATGACTGGACGGAGAGCGGCACGCTTACGTACCACGAGCCCGACGATGGAAGATAGGATATGCTCATGGCCGCAACGTTGGATGTGTAGGGAAGCACCGACACGGAGCCGTTTATGGCACCGTAGTTAGCCAGGAGCATCTCGACGTCGTGCCTTATCTGGCTGGCGTTGTGGATTGGATTCACGCAGCTCCCGTTCACCGCGCCGTAGGTGCAGTTCAGCCCAGATGTGGTGTTAGACGGAGGCGGGGTGCGGGCCGTGTACGACACGAAAAGCAGGAGCAGTATCAGTATAACCACAAGCACCAGGAGCGCCATGTGGATGTTGTCGAGGCCGCCAAGCCTGGCTATCGGCTTGACTATTATGCTGGGCTCCCTGATGTCGTTCCTGCTCAGTTCGCTCTTCTTGGTCTTTGCCATTGGCACACCGGGTCGGGTCCGACGGGATTTTCAGCGGGATTTAGGCATTTTGCTAAATCCGTATTTGAACCCGTGACCATCACCTTAGGACGGTGCTGCTCTATCCAAGCTGAGCTACGAACCCTTAGTAGATAATGTAATGGCAAACATTATTATAAAGGCTTTGCAGTTGCTGTGCGGAAGGATTCACTTGCCCTTGTACTTGGAGGAGATCCTCTTGTACGCGTCCCTGAATGGCACGCCCTTCTTCACGAGGTCGTAGACCTTCGCCGTAGCGTAGAGCTCGTCCGACATCGCCCTCTTGCTCGCCTCCTCGTCGACCTTGAGCTTGCTGAACAGCAGCGCCATTATCGAGATGCTCCTCTCAGTGATCTCGAAGCTGCGCATCGCGGGCGCCTTTGTGAGCATCACGTCCGCGTTGTACCCCGAAGGGACGCTGCCGACTATGCCCTGTATCATTGCCCCGTACGCGTTGACCACATGGTAGTTGGCGCGGACAAGCTCAAGGACGTCGGGGTTCTTCTTCTGAGGCATTATGGAGCTACCCGTGGTGAGCTCCCTAGGTATTATGTAGTAGCCGAACTCGGGCATGCTGAATATTATGAGGTCCCGCGACACCCTGTCCAGGTCAAGCATGACCTGCGAGAGCGCATGGACTATTGTAGATTCAAACTTGCCCCTGCTGTTCTGCACGTATATGGGGTTGTTCTGCACCCTAGCGAAGCCAAGCTTCTTCGCCACGAATGCGCGGTCCACCATTATAGGAAGGCCATAACCTGCCCCGGTCCCGAGAGGCGACTGGTCGTTAAGCTTGTATGCGAAGTTCAGAAGCCCTATGTCGCCGTCCAGCGATTCTATAAGCGCGCCTGCCCATAATCCCACCGAGGATGGCATGGCCTTCCTTGTGTGCGTATAGCCGGGGATCTTTATCCTCCCGTACTTGTTGGTGAAGCGCCTTAGCGAAGCTATCAGCCTTAGCGTGAGCGAGATCGTGTTCTTGAGCTCGTCCTTGTAGTACAGCCTTAGGGCCGCCTGCACCTGGTCGTTCCTCGACCTTGCGGTGTGTATCTTCTTCCCGGCCTTGCCAAGCTTCCCGGTGAGGTAGTTTTCTATGGCCGTGTGGCAGTCCTCCTGCTCCTTCGTTATCTTGAACTTTCCCTTGGCATCGAGGCCCGTTATCTCGTTGAGGCATTTGACAAGTGCCTTCACCTCCGCAGGGCTGAGTATGCCTATCCTGCCGAGCATCTCGGCGTGCGCTATCGATGCCCTGCAGTCGTACTTGACCAGCGCCTGGTCCAGGAGATAGCCGTCGCCTACGACGTAGTCCTCGACTTCCTTGTCGATCGGATAGCCCTTCGCCCATAGTTTCATCCTAATCCCTCAGCCTCTTCAGGAGGTGCTTCCTCCAGAGATATGGGTCATCAACGTGAAGCGCGCGGTTGTGCGCCTTGAGCCTTATGGCGTTTATGTTTATGAAGCCCCTTGAATCGGAGGCATCGAAGCCTCCCTTCTCGTCCATGCTCGAGAACTTCTGGTTGTAGAGGCCGGTGTAAGCCTCCCTTCCAAGCACGAACACATTGCCCTTGTAGAGCGAGACTATGACCTTTCCGTCTATCGCCTCCTGGCTCTTGCTGAACGCGCTTATCAGGAAGTCCATCTCCGGCGAGAACCAGAAGCCGTTGTATATCAGCTCGGAGAACTTTGGGCTGAGCATGTCCTTCAAGCGCATGACCTCCTTGTCCATGGCTATGCCCTCGAGGTCGCGGTGAGCAGTCCACAGTATGGTGGCTCCGGGAGTTTCATAAACGCCCCTCGACTTTATGCCTATGAACCTGTTCTCTACTATGTCCACCCTGCCTATCCCGTTCTTGCTGCCCGCCTCATTCAGGTACGCGAATATCTCGAGCGGCTCCTTCTTCACCGCTCCGGTCTTCTTGTTCACGACCTTGTTAGGGAGCCCGTTCTTGAAATGTATCTCAAGGACGGTATCCGTGTCAGGCGCCTTGTGGAGGTCCGTAGTCCTGCTGAATATGCTCTCGTCAGGGCAGAAGAGCGGGTCCTCGAGCAGGCCGGCCTCGTGGCTTATGTGCATCAGGTTCTCGTCCTCGCTGTATGGCTTGCTCTTCGTGGCCTTCACCTCTATGCCGTACTTCTTTGCGTACTCCAGGAGATCGCTCCTGCCGGCAAACGTGGACAGAAATTCCTGGTCCTTCCACGGAGAGATGACCTTGATGTCAGGATCAATTGCATAGTAGCTCAGCTCGAACCTTACCTGGTCGTTGCCCTTTCCCGTAGCACCGTGGGCGACGTACTTGGCGCCCTCGGCCTTCGCGATCTTCATCTGCTCCTTGGCGAGCAGCGGCCTTGCAAGCGCAGTGCCGAGAAGGTATCTGCCTTCGTATATCGCATCGCCCATCAGCGCGGGGTAGATGAAATCCGTGATGAATTCCTCGCGCAGGTCGCGTATGAACACCTTCGATGCGCCGGTCTTGAGTGCCTTGCCGTGGATGTAGTCGAAGTCTTCCTGCTGCCCTATGTTGCCGACGAAGCAGATCACCTCAAAGCCCTTGTTGACAAGCCACTTGAGTATGACTGACGTATCAAGGCCACCGCTATAAGCTAGCACTACCTTTCCTTTTGACATAACTCTCACTATGAACATTCTTCATGATTCTTTATAAGTATTACTTTAACACAGGCGCAAAAGGCGCCTCATGTAAATCATAGATCTACTGTTTAAGTTAGTATAAATACTTAACGACGTAGATGATACAAAATGGTGCGCATGTGTATCATATGATACACTACGTGCAAAGCAGACGCTTATCCCCTTCTTACAAAGACCCTGTATCCGTGCTCGGCCTTGCCCCTGTGCTTCGGGCCTATCGAGAGTATCTCAGCCGGTATGTCCGCATAATTTGCCTCGGAGAAGCCGAGCGCCTGAAGTATGCCCTTGCCGTTCCCCGCATGATTCACGAACGCTATCATGGTGACACCCGGATATCTATCCTTCACGATATTGAAAAGTGTTTTGCTGAGCTTTGTGCTTATGCCATTGCCACGGAATTCCGGCTTCACTATCGAGGACCGGAACTCTATCCAACCGCACTTCGGCCACACATTTGCAGCCTCATGTGCAACAATCAAATTCTTGCCGTCAACCACGGTCTCGGCTACAAGCGACAGTCCTGCTGAGATCCATTCACCTAGAACTTCTTCTGTAAGAGG
Organism: Microcaldota archaeon; assembly: GCA_028866835.1. GTDB lineage: Archaea > Micrarchaeota > Micrarchaeia > Micrarchaeales > CABMGC01 > JAGWHJ01. The sequence continues at coordinate 18,772 of JAGWHJ010000019.1, forward strand.
CAAAAGTGCGCCGGTTGCACGCGCCTCGTCGTCCACCAACCTTATTATCTGGCCCTTGTCTTCTTCCTTTGCATGCCTAACACTGTACTTTGCATTAGTGTCTAGTGGCATATGCAACCCCCGTTACAGTCGAAGAGTATCGTGTACCAAGCAAATCAGATCGCCAATTTTGCCCAATTATCAGTCGGTGTTTTTTATTATCTCAACAATCAAACTTTTAAGCTGTTCCAAATCGCTGGACGATATGGTCTCGGCCTTTGAATGCGGCCCGCTGCCTCCCCTGTTGATTCCCAGCACAGAGGCATTCCTGGATTTAAGTACGTTCGCCTCGCAGGTTGCGCTCAGCTTCTTCAGCCCGAATTCGAGACCTGCCGCTAGCGCGGATCTTTTTGCCAGTGAAATTATGTCGTCTTTGTCTTCAGCGAGGAAGGGTTCTAGGAAGTTGTCTTTTTTCTTTATGATCTCATACCTGCACTTGGTAGAACTGCAGGCCAGGGCAAGTTCCCTCTCAATGTGCTCGAACTTCTTTTCCATGTCCCTCCTCGTGAACCCCCTAACCTCCCCGTGCATGGTTGCAGCGTCTGGGACGACATTTATCCTCGAGCCGCCCTCCATCCTCCCGATATTTATCGTTGCGCCAGATTTGTCCTTTCCGAGATCAAGGTTCGATATGAAAATGCCTGCAGCCTTTATGGCATTGGCCCCGTCGTCTGGATTTACAGCCGCGTGGGCCGCCTTGCCGAATATTCTAACTTCGAAGGGCAGGTATCCGAGGGATCCGTTCGTGAATATTCCCGGTCTCATGCTGCCGTCGAGCACGAACACGTAATCGATGCCGCTTGTGTCTACGAATTTTGCACCCATGATACCGCCCTCCTCCCTGGTCGAGAATACGCAGGTGATATCGGGCCTGTCCTTCAATGATATTGCTTCCTTCATCGCTTCAATCAGGCATGCAACGGATGCCTTGTTATCGGCGCCGAGTATCGTCTTCCCATCGCTGGTTATCCTTCCATTCCTGATTAGCGGCTTGATCCTCCTCTCCCCGGTCTCCACGGTGTCCATGTGGGCTATGAACATCAATTTGGTGTGCTTGCTGCCATTTATGCGCGCTATAAGATTGCCGGAATTGCTCCCATTCTTACTTCCTGAATTATCGAAATTGGATCTTATCCCCAAGCGATGCAGTTGTTTCTTGATGTGTCTGCCCGTCTCAAGCTCCTGCCCGCTTGGCGACGGTATGGCAACAAGCTCGCAGAACCTCCTTGCAATCGATGCCCCGTTTTTTTGAGCAGCCATGTTGATACCAGAAATTATTGTAAAGCTTGCATGGATTCTAGGCATCCCTGAGCATGCCACTTAGCTGCACGGCCTTATAGTTACCCAGCCTAAGCACGTACACATGCCAGGGGCCTTCTTCGGGCTTTAACACCTTGAAGCCGTACCTTTTCATCGCTTCGCCCAGTTCCTCTTCAACAAATCCCAATCGCATTAACGACCCCAAACCGTTTGACCCATTCTTTAGGGATATTATTACCGCATTGGGATTTTCTGCGAACACGTCCTCTATCACCTTGCTCTTTAAGGCGATGTTTATCCCATTGCCCTGGTACTCCTTCTTTGTCACCGCTGATCGCAATTCAAAGCATTCCGCTGACCATTGGGTGACCGAGTTATGGCTTACCACCTCTTTTGTTGCAGCATCAATAACTATGTACGAATCGCCGCTGGCTACCCATTGGTGCGCTATTCCAATGCTTATTGGGAGCACCTCGCCGCCGTTCGCGTGAGATCTGTTAACCAGGCTTACTATGCCCGCTGCATGTTCCGGGCCGGCTTTCCCGAAATGCAGGGTAGTCCCTCCTGCGGCAAATGTGCCCGTGCCTGCCTGCTGAGGGTGCGATAACTGGTCCTGCGCCTGCCTGGCCCTTAAAACGCTGGCCATATTTGTATATAATTCCTTATTTTGGTATATTAATCTTTAGACGTAAATGATACAAAAGAACACAATAATGTATCAAATCGAACAATTTGCCTGGCATGCAATTTACAGCAAACCTTATAAGAACGGATAGGACATGGTTGTATCAGATGTGACATCATGAGCGTCTCTGACGAGGTACGCGTTTACCTAAAGAACAAGCCATACATGATAGAGGCGCTGAAGAACGGCATAGTGAATTACAGTTCGCTTGCCAGGATAATCCAGCACGACACAAGGCTTAGGCAATATCATGCGATAAAGGCGGCATTGCGCAGGTACTCCCTGGGGTTGCTCGAGGAGGAACTGGGCATGGAGAGGCACGCGCTCTCCATACTTAAGCGCAGCACGGTGGCCATACAGAGCGGGATAACGATAATAATAGCGGACGGCGAGCTCAATATAGAGGGGGGGAGCAGGATAAAGCTCAATGACTATTTCATCTATCTTGTCGAGAAGGGCACTGCATTCAGGAAGAACTCCAAGTCGATAATAAAGATGCACGAGAACGTCTCTGCCATTGTTATACATTCGGAGCAGAAGCTTGAGGCGATGCCAGGCTTCGTCGCTTTCATAGCCTCGGTGCTTGCGGAGCAAGGCATAAACATACTCGAGTTCGTATCATGCTATACCGAGACGCTGTTGATAGTCAGCAGCGGGGATGCAATAAAGAGCTACGAGCTGCTCATGTCGATGATGTAGGGATCACTCCGGGGCGGCTATGATCCCGTCTATGACGCCGTTGACGCCTATTCCTCCCGTGGACCTCACGACTATCCTGTGGCTCAGCACCGGCTTCGCCAGGAACTTTATGTCGTCCTTATTGACCTCCTTCCTGCCCTCTATGAGGGCCTTTGCCTTTGAGGTCTTGAGGAACGCTATGTCTGCCCTCGGGCTTGCACCCATGACAACGTGTATCTCCTTTCTCGTTGCTGCGACTATCTTTGTCATGTACTCCAGCACATCCTCTGGCATAGTTATCTGCTTTGCGGCCTGCTGCATCGCAATTATGTCATTCAGGTCTATTACCTTCTTTGCGATGGTGCTGGCTTCGGCCTGTTTTATCCTTACCATCTCCTCCTCTTCCTCAAGCGTTGGATAGTCAACTGCTATGCGCATTATGAACCTGTCAGCAAGCACCTTTGGCAGTGGTTCGGTACCCTCTATTTTGAGCGGGTTCTGGGTTGCAAGTGCCGTGAAGGGCTTTTGCAGCGGCATCGACACTCCCTCGAGCGTAACCTGCCTCTCTTCGAGGGTTTCAAGGAATGCCGCCATAGTCCTTGGCGGAGCCCTGTTCAGTTCGTCGATAAGGAGTATGTTGCTGAATATGGGCCCTTTCTTGAACTTAATGGAATTGTCCCTGTCAACGTAGTTGTACCCCACTATGTCCCTCGGCTCGAGGTCCGGAAGACCCTGCACCCTCTTGAAATCCGCTTGTATGGTGTCTGCAAGCGCCTTGCTCATCGTAGTCTTTGCAAGGCCAGGCACTCCCTCGAGAAGGGCGTGTCCATCAGCCACCATGCATATGAACATGAGTTCCAGTATGTCTTCGTTGCCTGCAACGTGCTTCTTGAGCTCCTCCATCACTGCAAGGTAAGCTTGGTGCGGATCCACGGTCTAGCCTCTGATATTACTTGAATCGCGTAGTTATTTATACCGGACTGGCTGCCATCCCCCATACAAAAGCTTTAAATTAGATACTTTGTACTATTACTATATACGCTGATATTATGATAGGAAAAGAAACGCAGGGCAGCAGGCTCGCCTCCATATATGACGTCAAGGAGATACTTGAGGAGAAGAAGAAATCTTCCGAGCTTGGATACGAGCAGAAGATGGCATACGAGTACGTAATCAAGTTCGCAAAGCTCGACAAGGCGGAGACGAAGAAGATGATGAAGGACCTTGAGCAGTTCGACCTTAAGGAGAGGACGGTGATGAAGATAATGGAGGTGCTTCCTGTCGACCCTAACCAGCTCAAGCTCATGCTTGTTGACGAGAAGAAGAACTTCGACGATGAGACGATAAAGAAGATTATGGCAGTAGTTGACGCTTACAGAGGGAAATAATGACGGTGAGTCTTGGGATTGATGCTTATGATGGAAGAGGGGGAGTTCAGGAGGGAGCAGTTGGAGGAGTACGCCATAGTCCTAGACTACATGCCTACTGGCAGGTCTTCTTCTGTAAGGGCTGAACCCATAGTGCAGCTCATAGGCGAGAACAAGTTCACGCTTCTTGAGGCTGTGGCAAAGAGCCCCGACATAAAGATAGGGGAGAGGGTCTACATAGGCAAGGGTGAGCGCGACAAGGTCTCATTGATAAAGGGCAGGCTTAACTACACAGACCTTAGCGAAGGGGCCAAGAACGGCCTGCTTGACGCCGTATATTCCATAATAAAGGGCAACGAGAAGAAGTTCGTGGAGATGTTCAACACGGCCTCGCCGCTCAACATAAGGATACACTCGCTTGAGCTGCTGCCTGGCATAGGGAAGAAGCACCTGAGCGCGATACTTTCCGCCCGTGACGAGAGGAACTTCGAGAGCTTTGAGGACATAGCGAAGAGGGTGCCGCTCCTGCAGGACCCGGTAAAGCTGCTCGCGGAGAGGGTGATCGTGGAGCTGAAGGGGGAGAGCAGGTTCTACGTGCTCACGAAACCGCCAAGCAGGGAGCATTACTGAATTAGACTCGTTTCTCTAATTCGGCTGGCGTTCTGGTGCCAATACCAGCGCTTGGGATATCGATCACGGTTATGTTAGTGCGCTTGCCTTGCAGAACTTCGAGTGTCTGCATTACAAGTTCCTGGTATACTAATTTTACAGCTTCCGAATCGGCCAGATACACATCAAGCCTTTTGTGGCCGTATGGTGTGGTTGTAGCGTCAATAACACCGGCACCCCTATCATTAGGACGGATGTGCGCCCAATTCTGCTTGCCGTTATACACTCTGAAGTCATCAACGCCCCTGAAAAACCATTCAGATGTCTCAAACCCAATTGGATTTACTTGAGAAGGCGCTATGTGTATCTCTAACCGCACGTCTTTTGCATAATATACACGTAGCCTCCTGCCATCCGGGAGCATTTCAAGACGGTTGTAATGAACAGGATAGGGAGGGTCGAACATTTTGGCTACGTACATCGCATTTCTGCCTTCTATAAACTTGAACACATCTTTTACGGCCACAGGGTCTCTCATTACCTCTCTGGCCAAGGCTCTGGAGAAATCTACAATGCCGATACGCAGTGCCGCTTTTACTTTTATTGCAAGATCCCTGGCTGCTTCTTTAAAAGGCGGGTTGCCCCTTTGCAGGCTACTTCTAGAACGCAGCTCAATCTCAGCAGTCATAAATTCACAATATATAATACATATTCAATGATATATATTGATCCTCATTGGAACCTAGGATAGATTTATCAGGCTCTCTCAAGGTGCATCTGGGGCACTATGATCTTCCTTGTCGTAGACTTGGACACAGCAACCTGCACGACGTAGGAATCGCCGCGCCTCTCTATGACCGTGCCGACCCTGCCCTTGTACCTGGGATGCGGTAT
>JAGWHJ010000020.1 GCA_028866835.1 Microcaldota archaeon
TAAGAATAGCCTTTTGTTCCTTTGAAGGATATGCCCTGAATCTATATGCTGTTTTCACGATGACCATATTTATTAGCTCATTAAAGTTTATTTGCATTCGCTTTCATCCCACCTTTGAAAAGGTGGGTTTTCCCGCTATGAATTTATAAAGATATCGCATGCGCATTTTTAGATGCTGCAGAGGCCTCGATGGAATTCGGGTTCGGCAGGAGGAGGCATGCAGCGGCAATGTACAGCAAGGCAGTAGAATATTTCGCAAGCGCAGCAAAAAATTCGCCCCATGATATCAGTCTACTTGACAGCGCCAAGAGCTCTGCCAAGAAGGCTGCGGAGATCAGGAGAGATTATGACCTTTATTACGCTATATACAAGGCGCGTAGGGTTGAAGAACTGCCGATTCCCGAGACGCATTAATAGAGATAAGTGATCACAGGGAATATTAGGCGGGTATTGATTCTTCGGCAGCTGCCTTCGCCTGCTTTCGCATCTTGAATATCATCAGGTCCGATGCCTTTATCTTCTTTGAGACGGCCCTTTTCCTTGTAGGCTTGGGGGCATCTACAACTTCGGGAATCGTAACTGTGCGCTCGTGCTGGTAAAATGGTGGTGTTGTAGCGCCATTGGTTGCACCCTCTCCATTCTCAAGCACGTGAGTCTGGACTGGCTCCCTGTCTGTGGACTGCTGCTGGTTGCTGTTGTTGACATATACGTTATTGTTCTTTATCACGTTGCCGTAGACATGGTAATGGTTCTCCTGCGCTTCCATAGCCGCATCGGTCTTTATCTCTGCGTTTACCTTCGAAAGCAGGAACTCCGCTTCCTCCCTGCTGATGCCATTTATGCCGCCCTCATCCTTCCTTCCGAAGATGCTGAATGATATCTCGCCCGAGGCGCCCTTCATCCTTATGAACAGAGATGCCAGCATTATGCCCTGCGATATCCTCACGCTGACTATGTTTTCATATGGTATGAAGGATATATCAGACCGCAGCCCGGCCAGCTGCCTGCTGACTATTATCAGCTTCTTGTTCGTTGTGATTATAACGGAAGGCGATAGGGCTGCGCTTAGCCTCCGCTCCCTGGCCATGAAGGTTATTGTGTCCTCTCCGCCAAGCGCCTTTGATACGATCTCTATCTCGTTTGGCAGCAGAAGAGCCTCGTTGTCGGTGTAACCGCAGTATATTTGTTGGTCTGCCGTCCTAACCACCTAAGATTAACAGATACATTTTCTGACCGCCCTGCTCCCCTGAATCTATAGTCCCATTCATGGCTTTTATACCTTACTGTCCACCATACAGTGCCAGAACGGATGGATTAAACGAAGCTTTAAATAGAAATAAGTCTATCAGTTAATCGATACAACTCCTTTCAGACAGCGACCACTTATGAAAGAAACTGAAAATTCAGAAGCTAGTCGTACAAGATGGATGTATGCGGAGATACCTGCAAACATCGCAATAGGACCGCTTTCCACACTCATCCCGCTGTACATACTCAAGCTGGGCGGCGGCCCTTTGGAGGTAGCCTATGCGATAAGCATATACAATGCCATCGGGGTGCCCGCATCGCTGCTCTGGGGCCATTATACCGATTCTTTCAAGCGAAAGACAATCATAATATTCTCATATCTTATGACTACAGTATTCATCCTTGCGCTGATGTTCAGCGCCAGCATCCCGGAGGTCATAATCCTGTATGCCGCGCTCTCGTTCGTCATAACCGCCAGCAGCACGCCACTCAACCTTCTCGTGACGGAGACAAGCCCTAAAGAGTCGTGGCCAAAGCGCTTTGGATTCCTCCAGACACTGGCAGGGATAGGCACGGTCATAGGGCTGCTGATCGGCGCAGTTGTAACGCAGGTCTCGGACCTGAACATGTTCATAACGATACTTTCGCTGGCTTCACTCGTGTCGCTGTTCCTGTCGATCGTGCTCATAGTTGAGCCCAGAAAGGTGATATCGCGCAGCGATTCGTTCCTGAGCCGCTTCAGGGGATTCATGCACGTGCTCTTCGTGGAGCCCATTGAGCTCGCGGTCTCACCGATAGCATCGATTAAGAACATGGTAAGGAACAGGAGGATAGGCAGGTTGAACACCGGGCACCTTACCGTATTCTACATCGGGACGCTGATCTTCTATATCGGAACAGGCCTCTTCAACACGGAGTACGTGGCAGGCCTCAAGCTCCATGGGCTCCTTTCGTCAGCGATCTTCGTGATAATACTGGTGTCATCCTCCATACAGATCTTCATCTTCAAACTCTCCTACCGCTACATAAACGACACCAAGAAGAATCCAATCCCTTCATACATCCTCCCGGTTAGGGCTCTCGGCTGGGTCCTCATCGGGCTAAGCTTCATGGCCCTTACCGGATCCATGTTCTTCTACGTCAACCTTGTGGTCAACCTCATTGCAGCGGGAATCATATACGCGATATTCTACACGGGCTGCTATACGGTCATATTCAACGCCCTTAAGTCAGGAAGGCCGGGCTTCAAGCTCGGGATGTACAGCGTGATCATAGGGGTTGGTACGCTTACCGGCGCATTCCTGTCAGGACTAATGGCATCGAGCCTCGGCTTCGTAGCGGTTTTCTTCTCCGCAGGAGCACTGATAGCGCTGAGCGGTTACGTACTGAGCAGATTCTGAAGAAATAGTAATTTAATAAAAAGTTAATAAAAAGAAAAAAGAAAAAGAAAGAAAAAGGAAAATTTATCTCCTCTTTCTTGACATCCTTCCTCTCCTATTCATCTTTGTCCTGGCTACGTATCCGCTCTTGTCGATGAAATAGAGGAACCCTTCCTCTCTTTGCACCTTCTCGCTTGTTACTCTCGCTTTCCTTCCTCTAGGATTGTTCTTCATCGGGGTCTTCCATACATACCCATCCTTGCCTAGGAAGTAAAGGTAGCCATCTTCTCTGTCTACTTTTTCTCTTCCAATTCTTTCAGCCATTTAATCACTGAATTAATGAGGGAAGATATGTTTTATATACCTATCTTCGGAAAACCGTCAGTAAAATACAATCTTCGCTCCGACGATAACTTAATCCGCTTTTTGGAGATAACATGTTTTTAAATGTTCCCTTTCAAATCTAGAAATATGATTGAGATAAAACTGTTCAAGGATTGCAATCTCTCCGGATACACGCTCATAGACGCTTTCCCAGGCGCAGGCCTTGTGGGGCCGATGGCGGGCAGCTACATAATAGAGAAACTGGGCATGGAGTACATAGGATACATAGACAGCGACGCATTCCCGCCGATAGCGGCGATACACGGCGGCATGCCGATGTTCCCGGCAAGGCTCTACAAGGATGACAAGTACAAGATAGCGCTTGTTATATCCGAGTTTGTAATACCTTCCGATGTGATATACCAGCTTTCCAGAGAGCTCCTCGCGTTCGTGAGGAAGAACAGGATAGCCATGGTTATATCGCTTAGCGGAATGCCGGCCCAGAAGCAGAGCACCAATGCGTTCATCGCCTCCCCGAATGCGGGGCTGGTGGACAAGGCGGCGAAGCAGGGTCTAAAGAAGATAGACGAAGGCGTGGTCGCAGGGGTCGGCGCCATACTGATGACCAATTCTGAGCAGTTCAACGTAATATCGGCAAATATACTGGTCGAAGTTAACCCGCAGCTCATGGATCCGAAGTATGCGGAGATAGCCATAGAGGGCCTTAACAAGATAATCGGCACCAACATAGACCTGAAGGCGCTTGACGAGGAGGCCAAGGTTGTTGAGGCAAAGATAAAGGAGATGCTCAAGAAGATGAAGGAATCGCCTGAGCACTACAACAATGCCGCAGAGGCAACAGGGCCTTCGATGTACGCCTAACTTTTTAAGCTTCTTGTGCGAAGGTAAGGTTGATGCAGGGGTGGCAGAGCCTGGTCTGGCTTAAAAGGCCACAGAAAAACGCGCAGGACTTAAGATCCTGTGGCTTAGCGCCTTCGTGAGTTCAAATCTCACCCCCTGCACATCATTTAGGAAATATGCTGTGCGAGTTTTAGCTCGGCACGACGCAGGTCTGTGAGGTTATGTTCTGCGGGTATCTTTTTGTCTGATTCCAGGTTCCTATTCCGCCGGATGAAAGTTGGGCATAGAATACAGTGCCGTTGTAACCGGTGAAGACGTTAGGCTGGGTGATGCAGTACATATAGTTGTTGTCTGCAATGCAGCGCTGGCCGGTAAAGTTGTACGGATAGATGGTCGATAGCTGCCACTGTCCCACATCGCCGTTGCTAAGCACCTTTGCATAATAGGTCTTCTGCGAATCGGCATAATAGCAACCGCCAGGCGCGCAAGCGGGCGGCGGCTGCCAGTATACCCCGGATCCCGTAGTCACGGTCTCGCCGCCGACGCAGTAGATATAGCCGTTGGCATAATTGCAGGTGTTGTAGTTCTCGTTTATCGGGATGTTATTTGCGCTGTGTTGCCAGGCGCCTATATTGCCATTTGTGAGCTTCGCGTAGTATGTGTCATTCATGAAGTGGCAGCAGCCGTAGCTCTTGTTGGCCGTTACGCCGCCTATGCAGTAGATGTAGCCTTGCGTGGAGTTGACGCATTCGCCGAACCCCCATCTGATAGGGAATTTTGTCTGTTTTGTCCAGGCACCTATGCCGCTGGATGATACCGGGGCAGAGTAAGTTGCATTGCTGTATGCGAGATAGGTGCTGAAATGGTCATAATTGGGCACCGTGCCGCCTATGCAGTAGATGTATCCGCTATAGATGACGCATCCGGGCTCCCAGTCGGAGCCGTTTGCGTTTATCGCAGGTCTTGGGGTGCTGGACGTCCAGCTGCCGATCGTGCTGTTGGGCAGCACGCTCGAATAATACGTTGCATTTGAATTAGTTTCCTGGAGGCAGTAGATATAGCCGTTATAGGTAAGGCATCTGCCGGCATCGTTGGTGAACGGAATAGGATTGACCTGTTTTGTCCAGTTGGTTATGTTGCCGTTGTTTGCCGGCTGGGTCCCGAATGATATGTTCGTCTGCGTGCCGCTGCTGTTTACTCCTCCGAAACAGAAGAAGCTGAGCAGAACCGGCGGAATGGTGGTCGTGGATGATGTGGAGCTGCTGCTCGATGTGGAGCTTGTGCTGGATATTATTGTAGTGGTAGGTATGGTCGTGGTCGTTGGAGAGGTCGTCGTGGATACTGTTGATGATGTGGTGATTGGTATCGTTGAGCTGGTTGCGCTAACAACATACACGGCCTTGATGGTGCCGTTGGCTGTAGCGTTTGCGGTAGTCTGCGTGGAATTGAGGCCGCTTGCAGGGATTGAAACCCCGCCACTCTGCGCCCAGTTCTGGAACGCGTACTTGATCGGCGGCTCGGCAGCTATATTGTAGTTGACGCCCTTCACGAATATGACGGTAGAGCCATTGGCGTACCTGAAATTGTTTACAGAGATGCCGCCGCCCTTGATGCTTGAGAGCAGAAGCACGCTGTACGTGGTCGCGTTAGGCGATGCGTACGCGGTGGAAGTGCCAGTCACGTGGAAATTATTGTACTCCAGCTGGAATGCGATGTTGAGCTGTGAGCCAAGAGATGGCTTGTAGGTGCTTGAAGCGACGCACGTGACGGGGGTGCCGGGCGCTGCATTTACAGGATAGCAGCTACCGACATATGTGGCGTTTGTTATAGCAGGCTTAACAATGAACGAGCCCGCAGGCATGGAGAGGTTCTGGCCGAGGTTGTTTACGAAGAAGAGGATTGCCTCCGACCCGGTATGCGTACTCGTGACGACGAACTGGGTGCATTTAAGCTGCGCGGTTATGTAGCATGTCGAAGGCACCTGTGTTGACACGCCTCCGGAATGGTTCGTCAGTGCAAGAACGGCTATGATCCCGAGAAAGATCAGTATAAGGAATATCGCGAGAGAATAGGACATTAGGTATTCTAATGCAGCCTGAAGGTTTGATTTATTTTTTTGCTTTTTTGCATGTGTTTTAACAGGCATTACGAAACCATTTTTCAGATAGCTAAAAGCCTAAAGGCTATTTACTTCATCTACGTAAGCATATATAAACATGACGGGCTTCGCCGGGGCGCATCAGGTAAACTGATGCCGAATTTTGAATCCGACTGGCCTTATGTGACCATGGCGCCGAACGAGTATTGCGGCATTATCCCGTTGGGGAGGTACGCACGAGTTCGCACCCATTGGAAGCTCTCCGTGGGGCCGGCATTGCTTCCGGCGCCCGCGCCTTTGTAGTAACCGAGTATTATGTATTGATTCGTAGCGAAGGTTCCGCTTGCACTGCCGACAACATGGTAGTTCTCAAGCTCGCCGACGCTTGTGGGAGAGACGTAGCTGGACAGGACATAGTATGTGTTCAGGGCCGCCGTGAATAGGTTGACATTTGACACTGCTCCCTGGAGATCGTAGCATTCGCCTCCGCTGCACGCGCCCTTCGCCCCGTCATTCGCGAATGCCTCGTACTCGGGGTACGTAGATCCGTCAAAGTCGACCTTGTACAGTATCTCTGACAGGTTAGTGGGATTGTTATACATGGGCGAGTTGCCGCTTGACTGTATAAGCCCGGAGAGGTATTGAGGGGTTGAAGAGGTCACTGCGACATCGCTTTCGACTATCGTGTTTATCGAATTGAAAACGGTCGAGGTAGTGTATACAGAGCCTGCAGATATCGTGAGGCCGCTGCTAAGAGCCATGCCGCCCGGATCTGATGACGCCCATCCTGCCGGCAGGCTCGGCCCGGAGAAGTTCCAGTATTTCAGGAAGACGCTCGGGCCGTTGTCATATTCGCCGTAGAGAGGGCTCAGCTGCGGCGCTTCCCCGGTTGGAGGATTGCTTCCGGTCATAACTATGTACGGCATCATATCCATGTATATGGTCGTTATGTTGGATCCGGACCCTGAAGCACCAAGGGATGCGGTTACGTTCACCCATACGCCGGTAAGGCCGGTATTCGTGGCATTGCTCTCCACCCACGCCTTCAGTATCCTGCCTGCCCCGTTGGGCCCTGTGCTGAACTCGACGTTTGTCCACTGCGAGTTTATGCACGAAGAGTAAGTGGAGCTCGTGACGTTAATCAGCATCTGGAATGGGCCAGATATAGGAGCAGCCTGGTTATTGGAGATCGTTATCGGCACATAGCATATGGGCGCTATGGTCGAGGTCGACGATGTCGACGAGGAGGATGTTGTCGTGCTTGCGACGTATACCGCCTCGATCGTGCCGTTGGCTGTAGCGTTTGCGGTTGTCTGCGTGGAATTGATGCCGCTTGCAGGGATTGAAACGCTTCCGCCTGGAATCCAGTCCTGGAATGCGTATCCCGAAGGCGCGTCCGCCGAGATCCTGTAGTTGATGCCGCTAACGAATATCACGGTAGATCCGCTTGCGTATCTCACGTTGTTGACTGAGACGCCTCCGCCCCTTACGTTCGAGGTAAGAAGCACACCGTAGGCGTCAGCCTTGGGCGCTGCGTACGCGGTGGAAGTGCCGGTTATGTGCAGGTTATTGTAAGCCAGCTGGAATGCAAGGTTTAGCTGTGAGCCCACCGTTGGCTTGTAGGGGCTTGATGCAACGCATGTCACCGGCGTGCCTGGCATCGCATTCGCGGGATAGCAGTTACCAACGTAAGTCGCGTTTGTTATGGCGGGTTTCACTACAAACGAATTGGCAGGCATGGAGAGGTTCTGGCCGAGGTTGTTTACGAAGAACATGAGAGCTTCAGATCCGTTTTGCGTGTCGGCGACAACGAACTGGCTGCACGGAAGCTGCGCGGTTATGTAGCATGTCGATGCAGACTGCGTTGACAGCCCGTTGGAATGCCCGGCAAGAGCGAGCGCGGCTATGATGGCCAATAATATTACGAGAAGCAGCACGGCAACGGAATAGGTTGTCAGGTACTCTATTGCAGCCTGAAGATTCAAGCCTTTTCCTCTTCCATTTTCGGGCATTGGACCAGGCTTTTTGACATGAACCATTTGGGAGATCCCGGCCGACAAGAAATTTATCAACCAGTTTATTTCTCCTTATGCATATATAAACACAATGTATCTTAAGCCCCTTTCAGGCGTTTCTCGATTTCACGGACGTAGCCCTTCTCCTTCTCGATCATTATGAAATTTCGCTTAAGCCTCTTCGCGATTGCGCCCGTTGTCCCTACCCCGGCCATCGGGTCGAGGACGATGTCGCCTTCTTTTGTCGATGTGAGGAGTATCCTCCTCAGCAGCTCCTCGGGCTTCTGGGTGCTGTGGACCTTGTTCCCGCTCCTGTCCCTTATCCGCTCGTCTCCGCTGCACAGCGGAATCCTCCATACATTCATGCCCAGGCCGCTCGGATCATAGCTCCTGGCGACGCTCTTGTTGAAGGTATATTTCTTGACCTGCTTGTCCTTAACCGCCCAGAGGAGCGTCTCCGTCCCGTTCGTGAACCTGACACCCAGGAAATTCGGCATGGGATTTGATTTGAGCCAGATGACGTCATTGAGTATCCAGAAACCCATGTCGAGCATTATCTTTCCGATGCGGTGTATGTTGTGATAGGTCCCGATTACCCATATGGTGGCGTTAGGTTTCATGACCCTTCTAAGCTGTGTCAGGTATTCGATTGTGAATTTATCGTAGTCCTCAAAGCTCCCGAATTTGTCCCATCCGTCCTTCACTCCAAGCACATCTGTGCCGCCCCACCGCCTGAGCTTTTTCGAAGGCAGCTGCATGAAATAGGGAGGGTCCGTGAAAATCAGGTCCACGCTTCCCGAGGGCAGCTTTGGCAAAACCTTTATTGCATCTCCAAGGATTATGCTGTTTTTTATCTTTGCGATTTTGTATAGCCTTCTACCTCCACTGTCCTTGATCATCATGTACATCTGGCATCATCGCCTATTAACCTTTTGTATACATAGAAAGAAAGGCGGTGAGGGGCATAAGTTATTTAATCTACTAAGGAAACATGAGGTATTGAAAATTACATTTCCTTGCCTCTGTAGCTCAGTGGTAGAGCGTGTGCATGGTAAGCACAAGGTCGCGAGTTCAATCCTCGCCGGAGGCTTACCACTGGCCAGTCAGATTCTCTTTTTCTTTCCTCGACAAAAATGTAAGAAAATAGTCAAAATCCAGTATGATCCTCTTTCCGAGGTTCTGACTGCAAAGATAAAATAAGCCCAGGATTTTACTTTTTTAATAGTGTTACTTAACTAAGTGATTATTTAAGATTCTTAGCCAGTATCCAAAACTGCATTTCTCCACCTAATCTCAGAAGTTTGCCCCATATTATCTCAAAACCAGCATCCTCAATTATCTCTAGGGCTTTTTTAGGTGCGTAGTGGCTCCAAAACATTTTTTCACCCATAAATTCTCCATAGTATTCGCCACTGTTGGTGCCATTAGCAACAAGTATTATTCCATTTCTTTTTATTATTTTATGGAGTTTTTGGTATATCGTTTTATGTCTACTCCGAGGAATGTGTATTATTGCATAAAATGAGACTGCACCATCAAAGGAATCGGATTTAAACTTCATTCTTGTCATGTCCATCTTTATGAATCTTGCATCTGGAACGTTTTTCTTAGCTATCTTTATCATATTTTCGGATATATCAATCCCAGTTACTGTATTTCCTTTTTCGACAAGGAATTTAGATACTGGTACTCCAGCTCCGCAGCCTAAATCAAGTATGTTTCCTTTTTTATTTAATGATTTGATAAAACTCGTTAGTAAACCTTTGTTTGGGTAGCCATTTTTCTTGCGTTGAAGATCATATCTCTTAGCTAATTTGTTATAGCCTCTTTTTACCAATGATTGCTTTTGCATATGGTTCAGCTTAGTAATTGAATCGTCTTTCATACTCTTTATGTGGAAACCACTCTAGCAATATAGCTAGAATCTCAACTTCGTCTCCGGTAATAGAATAAACCAGTCTCCATGCGTTAGGCAAATCATATTTCCAAAGATTATTTATGCCGTATTTTTGTATGTAAATTTTGGGTATAAGACGTTTAGGTATTTCTATGCCACACTTGGGGTTGGCTTTTATGTCATCTGTAGCCCTATCTAAAAACCTGTAGAGTTGTGGCTCATATTCTTTTGCTTTATAGTAAGCCTTCTGCACTTTTTCATCTGCAAATACAACTTTTATTGGCCTATTATCAGTCATTTTAATACCAAATTGCTCTTTCTATAGCGCTTTACAAGTTCTGGGTTCCAAATCCAGATCACCTTGCTGTCCTTTATCATTACCTTGCCTGAATCTTCCAAGTAAGATAGAATCGTGTTGAATGTCTGATACATTACCTTCTTCTTTAGAGCTAGCCAGAGCTGACGCTTTGAGGGGTACTCCTTCGCATTCTTTAATGCCTCTTCTACCATAAGCACGGTATCCAGCCTCGGATAATGTATCATCTGTTGTTCTTGCATTCATTTCCACCTAGTTATATATTTATATAATATATAAGTTGATATAATATATAAAGCTTTTGGTTATTTGATTTGCTAGATCTTTGAGAGATTCTTACTACAAGATGGGGGCTCGCCGGAGGCTACCTTATGCAGGACGTCGGCTCTGAAGAGGGAATGTTTTTATGTTTTCCCGGAAATTTATAAGTGGGGATTATGCACGGCGGTACAAGTTCGGTCAGTTTTATAGCCAATTGGTACAATGGATATACACAGCCGTGATGCTGCGCCAATGAGGCTGTGCGTAAACGTTATGGATATATAATATTAGCCAACCAGTTTATAGCATGTCTATTTTAGGGGAATTCAGGGATTTCATTGCAAAGGGAAATGTGCTCGACCTTGCGGTGGCAGTGGTCATGGGCGCGGCATTCAACATGGTGGTCATGGCCCTAGTGGCAGACATAATAACGCCGGCGATAGGGATACCGGGGAACCTGAACTTCACCAGCCTGAGCTATACTGTCAATAACAGCACTTTCAAGGTAGGCTTATTCGTCAACGCCGTGATTACATTCCTGAGCATCTCCATTGCGGTGTTCTTCTTCATAATCAAGCCAGTATCGAAGATGCGAGGTCCAAAGAAGGCTGCGCCGGTAACAACCAAACAGTGCCCGTACTGCATGTCGGCCATACCGCTAATGGCGACCAGGTGCCCGAACTGCACGTCGAAGCTCAAGGCAGAGAGGCAGGTCTAGCACTTCTTTTTGGCCGCATCCGTTTCGCCTGGCTTCTTAATTGAAAGCAATTTTGTGATGCTATGTTTTTCGGAGGCAGAGACGCTGAGAAGGTTGAGGCGGACAGGTTAGACGCACTGCTTAATTCTCTGTTCACGAAGAAGATAAGCTCTCTCGATTCAAGGGCCTCCGGAATCGCGCGCGACCTGACCCAGACAAAGGTCCAGTTCATAGACGCCTGCAGGACGTTTGCGGATCTCGATGCCGAGCCTGATACGGAGGACATGTTCGTAGCCAACGTGAATGCGATAAAGACGCAGAAGAACGTCTATGCGAAAGCCTTGGCCAATGTAATAAACGGCCTCTCCGTAGATGACGAAGGCTCGCCCAACGCCTATGTCAGGTACAATGGCCTGCTTGCGAACGTCGAGGGCACCATAAACGAGATGCTCAAGCTGAACGCCAACTACAAGCAGGTGGTGTACCGCTACTCGAACCACATAGGCGCATTCAAGAAACTGTTCTCGAACATGGAAAAGCTCCGCGACACCCTTCGCATCGAGATCGAGAACAAGAGCAAGGAATTCCTCGAATACAACAAATTAAACGACGAGATACTTGGGCTGCATACGCTGATAGAGGAGGCAAGGGCCCTGGACAGGGCCATAGCGGAGATCAACGAGAATTCGGCACGGAGGGAGGAGGGGAACCTTGGAGTAAGCAACGAACAGGACATTTCGGGGAAGCTTTCCGGCAAAAGAGCCGAGCTTGTAGCGCTTAGCAATGAAATAATAAGGGCGCGCGGAAGGATAGATGCCCTCGCCGCGCCGCTGGAGAGGCCTGCGAGAAAATTTGACCACGGCTCCGCGAGGAAGAGGCAGTTGCACGTCCTTCTTGAGGACCCGTATGGCAGCATCAAGGACGAATCCGACTATCAGGAGTTTGTCTCGCTCGCCCAGGAGCTGAAGTCCTCGCTTGATGCCGGAAGGATAGACGTAAAGAACCAGGAGGATACGGGCAATGCGGTCGCGGCGCTCCTGAATTCCAATGTCTTTTCAATGCTTGCTTCAGTGAGATCGCTTGAGGCAAGGAGGTACGCCATGAACGATGAGATAAAGCTGCTGGAGCGCGCACTGGAGGACATCATGCAGAGCAGGCTGAGCTCCGAGAGGTCGCTGAAGGAGGTAGAGGACCTGCAGAAGCGTGCCGGTGGTGTAGTCAGCGCAAAAGAGCTCAGGAAAAGCAGCATCGAGAAGCTCTTCCAGAGTTACTATGGCAGGCGGATATCAATACTTATCTAGATATTGCCCATAAGCATGCATATAAAAATTTGAACCTAGGAATATCTCTTATGCTGTGGTAGTATGGAGCACATAATTACAAGGATCGCGCTTCTCGCTTTTTTCTTTGGCTGCTTTCAGCTGGCATTTGCAGGAACGGCTTATGCCGCATCGCAATATACGGTGCAGGTAGCCAGCAATGCCATCTTCGGCACGTATCTTGCGAACAGCACTGGCTGGGCGCTGTACATAAATGTAAATGACACCCCTGGAAGCAGCATGTGCGACCAGAGTTGCGCTAGCGTGTGGATACCATTCTATTCCGCAAGCCTGAACCTCCCTGCGAAACTCAATGCATCCAACTTCTCATCAATAAACAGAACGGGCGGCGGGAAGCAGCTGACGTACCTCGGCCATCCGCTCTACACGTACGCCTATGACACCGGACAGGGGAGCACAAAGGGGCAGGGGAGCGGCGGCGCTTGGTACCTCATGTCGATCTACAGCCCGGTGTATCCCAATAACACTACAATCACCACAGTAATATCGATACCGAACAGGGGCCAGCGTGGGGTGACAAGTGCGACAACCGCGTTGCAACAAACGAGTACGAATGCAACAACTTCCTTCCAGCAGACCGCCTCGGACAACGGCTCGTCCATAAGCCCCATATACCAGAACAATCCTGGCGGCGGTAATTGGACGCTGTATGCCGCTGCTGCAGTTGCCATCATAATACTTGCCGCAGGAGCTGCATACTGGATGTCAAAGCGGAAGAGATAGCCGGTCGATGGTTTTTATATGGCGGAGAAAGTGATAATCATAGGAGGGGGCCCCGCGGGCCTGTCTGCTGCGGTGTACGCTGCCAGAGAGGGCTTTTCGCCTTTGGTCATAGAGGGCTTCAATCCCGGCGGGCAGCTCATGATAACAACGGTGGTCGAGAACTTCCCGGGCTTCCCAGAGGGGATAGACGGGCCGGAGATAGTCGGCCGCATAAGGAAGCAGGCGGAGCGCTTCGGGACAAGATTCGTAAACGAGAACGTGAGCTCGGTCGATTTCGGTTCGAGGCCGTTCAGGGTAATTGCAGGAGACAAGACCTACGAGGCGGACGCTGCGATAATAGCTACGGGCGCGAATGCGAAGATGCTGGGCCTGGAATCGGAGCAGAAGTTTTTGGGCAGGGGGGTTTCGACCTGCGGCACGTGCGACGGGCCGCTGTACAAGAACAAGACGGTGATGCTCGTTGGAGGTGGCGATACAGCGATGGAGGATGCGCTATTCATCGCGCAGTTCGCAACGAGCGTTACCATAGTGCATAGAAGGGACAGCTTCAAGGCCAGCAAGATAATGCAGGAGCGCGTCAAGTGCCATCCGAAGATAAAGATAATCTGGAACTCAGTTGTAGACGAAATAAAGGGCGACGCAAAGGTAAGGAGCGTGAGGCTCAAGAACGTGCAGACCAATGAGACAAGCGAGATGCCTACAGACGGGGTATTCATCGCCATCGGCTACAAGCCCAACACGGAGCTGTTTGAGGGAAAGCTGAAGCTCGACAGCATGGGTTACCTGGTAACCATAGACGAGGTAAAGACGGAGATAGAGGGCGTCTTCGTTGCGGGGGACGTGGCGGACCATTTCTACAGGCAGGCGGCGACGGCTTCGGGCAGCGGGGTGAAGGCGGCACTGCAGCTGAGGGAGTACCTCTCCATGATGGCCTATAAAGAGAGAGAATAGGCAAAATGCCCAACAGCAAGGTTTATTAACAAAATTCGGGTTATACAAAAGATTTTAATATGACATACTATGAGAAGGTATTGTAGGGTATTAAGATGCTGGGTAGAAAGGCTTCCTGTGATAGAGAAGTGTCTTCCATTATTCCTAGCATATTCCAGAGGTACTTGCAGTTTGCCATAGAATGGTAATTGGGTAAGGAACTGCAAAAGGCGTGGCTCTTTTTGCGGTTTTATGTGTATAGATGATGTTTAATGGAAATGATCCGCTTCGGAGGTATGGCGCATGGCTGATACGCTTTCGGAAGAGTTCGAGGCAAGATTCTATTCCAGTTTCATTAGGGGACCCCTTACGATAGGACTGGAGGACGAGTACTCGGCGCTCCACAACGGGATGGACGGCATACACAGGGTTGGAGAGGCACTTACAGAGGAGCAGACGGCAATCCTGATGAGAAAGATAGCAGACGTTCCCCAGAGCAGGCCGTGGAGATTCGACGAGCACGGGCTCAGGCTCGTAAGGCATTACAGGGGAAAGGAGGTGGAATTTGGCACTGATTACGGCAGCGGCATTCTCGAGAATGCCCTTGCGCCCGTAGATTCGCTCGGTCAGGATGGAACGAAGGCCCTTTCAAGGGTGCTCAAGCCGATATTCAGGGTCGCTGGCGAGAACAACGTGATAATAGCGTCGTCAAGCCCCGTCTCCACGCCATCGCACAGGATCGTCGTGCACAAGCCCAGGTACGTGGGGCTTACCGAGATTTTCATACAGGAGACGGTACTAAAACAGGCCATAACGTCAGCAAGCCACACGCACATCGGCGGCCTCGACATAGGCCAGGCGATAATGGCCTACAAGGTGTTCAACTTCGCTTCCCCTGCAGTGATAGCGATGGGAGGCAACAGCCCGATTGCCGAGGGCAAGGAAAGCGGATTCCTGGACTTCAGCATAGGGATGTGGGACGGAATGCGATTCAAATCCGGATTCACGAGGCTTAACCAGTCGAGGATAGGCATCGCCTCGCCAGTAGAGGACGAGCATGAACATTGGAACTACCTCATGAGCCTGACGCCGCTGATAACAACGCGCGAGGGGATAGGATACGTAATGTATACAGGGGTTAGGACCTTCGGGGAGTACCTTAAGAGAGGGCAGGCCGAGGGCGTGGTCATTGCAGGCCCCAGAAAGGGAATGAAGGTCACGCTGACGCCGACCATGCACGACGTCTACGTGCATTCGGGGACCGTCTGGACCGAGGCGAGGCTGAAGGGAGAGTACGGCGGCTTCGAGGGAAGGTCTGCTGACCAGCAGCCCGATGCCGCATCCAGAATTGCATTCGCCGCGCTTTATCTGGGATTGACGGCAAACATCAAGGAGGCTTGGTCGCGATTAAGCAGCCACAACATAATGCAAGTGGAGGAAGCAAGAAGAGACGCAGCCGTAAACGGGCTGAAGGCGCACATAGGGAAGGAGCGCATCGCAGACCTGTGCGAAGATCTGCTGCATATAGCTGCAAATGGGCTGAGAAGGATAGGCGAGGACACATCCATGCTCGACCCTCTAAATGAAAGGGTGGCTTACCAGAGGAACCCTGCAATAGGCCTGCTCGAAGCATTCAGGGGCGGACAGATGCACGACGTGGTGCGCAGGAGCAAGGTCAAGGTCGCCTGATAAATCCGACTGGGCGGCAGGGCAATATTATTAAGGCAGTATCACCAAGTAGTTCTTTATGATAATAGACACCCATACGCATGTCGGTTTGACCAAGGACAAGGGCGACGGCAATGGCCTTACCCTGGAGGAGCTCAAGGACAGCATGAAGAGATATGGGATTGACAAGGCCATAGCATTCCCGTTCAACGAGCCTGGCGACCTCGTCGAAGCGAGCATAAGGATATTGAAGGCGGCGGATGAGTCGATAATACCTTTCCTGAGGTTTGACCCGAAGGCCGTGACCGCGGACCAGCTCGACAGGATACTCACCGAGAACGCGTTCAAGGGAATAAAGCTTCACACTCGCGGGCAGGACTTCAGCCCCCTTGACAGCAGGTATTTCCCGTTGTACAAGGTCATAGAGAGGCACGGCCTTCCTATAATCTTCCATACAAGGAAGGAGGCCAACCCGAATTCCGATCCGGACATGATCGCCAGGATTGCAGAGAGGCTGCCGGGCATAGACATAGTGCTCGCCCACTTCGCCTTCTTCTCGGAGGTCGCGTTCCGGTACATAGAGAAGGAGCCGAACCTGTACACAGAGACATCAGGTGTATCTACGAACCATGTCATAAAAAGGATGGCGGACAAGGTGGGCAGCAACAAGATCATGTTCGGCTCTGACATACCGTACTCGGACCAGGAGATAGAGCTCATGAAGGTGAGGAAGTCCGGGCTTGGCAAGAAGGACATGGACAGGATACTCTACCAGAACGCAATGCGCATACTCCGCATGAAATGAACCATCAGGAGAATTCGCCTATCTTCTTCTGGCCGCGGTACTTGATCAGATTCGAGACCCTCACGCCTATCTTCCTCAGCTTCCTGCCCTTCTCGAAATTCCTGAAATAGAGCTCGGTGGCCACGTTGATTATATCGTTTACATTGTTCGAGTTCTTTATGCTCCTGCTCTTGAGGTGCTCGGAGAAGTCGCTGTATCTCAGCTTAATGGTAATGGTCTTGAAGGACATGCCGGCCTTGTTCACTTCGCCTATAACCTCATTGGATAGTTTCCTTATGGCAGCGACTGCATCCTCGCTCCTGTCCGTGTCTGCATCGAAGGTCAGCTCCCTTCCTATCGACATTACCGTATAGTTCTCTATTATGTCGCTCTCATCGATGCCGTTTGCGTACTTGTGGAGAAGGACGCCGTACGTGCCGAACCTATCCATCATGTCCATTGGGTTTGCCTTTGCGAGATCGCCCACCGTCTTGTAGCCCAGGTGCTCAAGCTGCTCCCTGGTCTTCCGTCCGACGCCGTACAGGTCGCCGATCTTCATCGGCGCAATGAAGCCCTTCGATTCCTCTTCCTTTACAAGCTTTATGCCATCGGGCTTGGCCTTCTCGCATGCCATCTTTGCTATCAGCTTGCTAGTGCCTATGCCGACAGAGCACGGGAGGCCTATCCTCTCCCTTACCTCGTCCTTTATGAGCTTGGCGTACTCCAGCGCGCCTTCATAGTCCTTGACCTTCTTTGAAACATCGAGATACGCCTCGTCGACGCTCACCTGCTCGAACCTGTCGGCAAATGACCTCGCAAGGTCCATGACCTTCTTGGAGACGGCATCGTAGTAGTCGAAATCTACGGGAAGGTATATCGCATCGGGCTTCATCCGGTAGGCCATGGAGATCGGCATGCCGCTGTGCAGTCCGAACTTCCTTGCGGGATAGTTGCAGGTCATCACGACGCCCCTTCCCTTGCCTCCTTTCGGATCCGAGCCTACCACTGCCGGCTTTCCCCTTATCTCGGGGCGGCGTATCTCCTCGCACGCCACGTAGAAGTAATCCATGTCTACAAGGAATATGATCCGCATAATCATGAGAGGAGTATTTCCTCAACATGCCCCCGGGGCGATACCTCCCTGAAGACCTGTGTCGTGAACTTGTAAAGAAAAACGTCGTCCCGCCTCCAGTAGTGTGCGGGAAGGCCAGCCTTGAGGCAGACATTTTCGAGGAACTTCGTTGCGCTCCATTCCTGCTCTACTGCAACTATCGGTAGAAGCAGGCCGGAGTTGTATCCGTACTGTATCACAAGGCCGTCTCGGCCGACCTTTACCTCGCGTTTCTTTGTTTCGGCAGCCTTCCCCTTTATGCGCTCAAGGGCGGAGAGGATGCTCACCTCTACAATCATGTCCTCGAACTCCATGTGTGATACCGGAACGAAGCGCGGATCCTCAGAGGAGGCTGCAATGGCAGCGTCTATTAGCGATATTCTCAATGGACCGATAGGTCTTGGAAAGCCTATGCACCCGCGCAGGGTATTGGTCGGGTAGTGCTCTATGGTTACGAAGACGCCGTATTCGTGGTTGAACTTCGCTATCCTCTTGTCTATCTCGTGCCTGTTGACCTTCCTATGCGTCGCGTGCTGCTCTATTGCATGCCTTGCGGCCTTGACAAGCTCCTGGCCATCCTCCAGCGAGAAGGTTTCCATTCAACAACCCGGATTCAGGATTTGTCTATTATATCCCGGTTCTAGTTTTTAAGACTTTGCGAGCTGTTAAGTGAATGCCTGTTCTGAACTCGCCAATCTTTTCCGTCAGGCTGATCAGGAGACTGTTGACTGCAGTATTGGATTATTTTGATAGCATCCTTTTTCCCAGTATCATGTTAAGTACCGCCATCCTCACGGCTACGCCGTACTTAACCTGCTTGAAGAAGACCATATTGTTAAGGTCGTCTATTTCAGGCGAGATTTCATCAAGCCTTGGGCCATGGCTCATCACTATAATCTCTGGGTTTGCGCGCTTCATGAAGTTTCTATCTATCCGGTACATGCCCAGAAACCTGTTGTACTCCTTAGGATCCATGAACCTCTCCTTTTGTATCCTTGGGATGTACACCACATCTGCATCAAGTGCATTGTCGAGAGAGCCCGTTCGCTCCACATTACGCCCATTTAACTCCAGATAATCGCATATCTCTTTTGGAAGCTGCAGTTCTTCGGGGGCTATGAATACCAGGTCATTGTCAAACATGCCTAGCGTGTATGCCAGCGAGTGGACCGCCCTTCCATACCTCAAGTCCCCTACAATAGCTACTTTCATGCCCTCAATCCTGCGCTTCTCATTTTTTATTGTGAGCAGGTCTAGCAGCGCCTGTGTTGGATGTTCACCGGAGCCATTTCCTGCATTTATCACAGGCACCGCAGAGAACCTTGACGCGATCTCTGCTGCGCCGTTATCATAATGCCTTAGCACTATCACATCTGAAAAGGAAGAGACAACTCTTGCAGTATCGGCAAGGTTTTCGCCTTTCGCAGCAGAAGAGGTATCCATGCTCGGATCACCTATTTCGTCCCCGCCAAGTGCTATCATAGCCCTTTGGAATGTCAGCTTTGTTCTGGTGCTAGGCTCATAGAATAGAGTTGCCATTGCCTTGTCCTTCAGGAGGCTTAGCTTCCTGCCCGTCTCGAATATCTTATGCATCGCTTCCGCTTCTCTTAGAATTAGGTCTATCTTTGGCCTGTCAAGTTCTTTTATCGATAGTAAGCTTCTAGAATATAGAGGATTGCTACCGCCTTTGACTTTGCCCCCAATACCCTCGGCCATTTATATCTTATATTCAGTTAGGCGTGCATAATAAAAGGCTTTCTTGCTTTTGATCTTCTGTAAAGTAGAGTCTGGATATGTTTTTATAATGCCGTGATTAATATTTAATTTTATGACACTATTGCTGCCCGCGGGTTGTTTAGAAGGTGCTATATCTTAACAGTTTAGGAACCCAAATTAGACTGTGAAACAATGCCAATAACCGATGCCTTCTTGTACTGCATAGAACTGATAGTGAGGAGGCCGACAATAATCCTGCCAGCATTGGCAATCATCTTCCTCACTTCAGTGGTGATACATGGGGTATTGGTACTTTCACTCAGCGTGGCCTTCCACGGTTCCTGGAACCTCTCCTTTGAGATATCGGTCATCGTCCTGCTAGTTTCAGTCATAATAGGCATCTTCCTGTCAGGTTTCTATGTGGGGGTGGCGAAGCACGATGTCAAAAGAGGTGCATTTTCACTCGGGGCCGCATTCAAAGACGTAAGGGAAAACAGCGGCAGCATAGGATGGATAGGCTCTGTGGTGCTTGCCACTTATGCCATAATGCTTGGTTGCGCAGGCATCGCAATATACTACGGCTACCATTACATCGGGCTTTACACCCTTGGATTCGACATTCTCGCTGTTGTCGCTCTGCTGTTCATAGCAGCATTCGCCTACCTCTCGGTACTTTTCTATGAGATAAACCTGGCAATAATCGTGGAGGGGCTTGCGGGGATGAAGGCAGTGGAAAGGACATGGGCGATGGCACGAGACGGGAATATGCCCTCGTTCCTCATCGCGATAGTGCTGATAGGGATCCTTTATTTTGGGGTCTACTACATATTCAGCCTGACTGGGCAGCACATAACGGACGCTACCGAGCACATAGTTTTCTCCTACGCCTCGATCATACCGTACGCGATAGTGACTGCAATATTCGACCTCATGCCGGCTGCGATGTACTACAAGCACGTTCTC
>JAGWHJ010000021.1 GCA_028866835.1 Microcaldota archaeon
GTAGTTATGAACTAGTCGTTTCCTGACTTCATGGCCCTTGAAATTTCTGGACGATGGCAAAATACGGCTACAACTAGATCGCTTGGCGTACCGGAACATGCCAGTCTATAGGCGGCGCAGAAACTCAAGTTCTCTTATTTGCGTTACAGGAACGTGGTCAGCATGGGCATGAGGTACAAACGCTACCATAGCGAGGTGGCTATCTCTTCTCACCACAGCCAATCTGGCGCCGTTAAGTGGACCACATATGAAGCCACTGCCTACTTCCAAAACTAAAGGCCCTTCGCCCATGGATACTTTTGCTGCAGCATGTTCACTAACAAAAAGCAGATTTTCATACCGAGGAGCTTCAGTCAGTTTGTCCAAGTCAAGTCTTGTGAAAGTGCCATTCTTGTTATCTATAAAGTATCCAGAAAGTGGTGGCACCCCCGCATACGTATCCCTTGAGACTCTCTCATTTTGTGCACCTATCCAATAACAATCGCCCCTACTTGATGTGTCTACCCAAAACTCCCTACCAGATTTTTGGATTACTCTTGCCTGCGACAGGGAAGCGAAGGCGATGCCCCGCCCCGTGATATATGTTACAGCGGTAGGCATATCTACAGGCTCCCTATTTATAGTCAATTCTACTGCCTGCCTCTGGACTGCGATTCTTGTTGCTGAAGCCATAATATCATCATAGCCAAACTTCTTTTCAGTGATATTTAAATACCTAACATGGAGATTTAAGAAGATTCACTTGTGACAGGTTTCCTATTTCTTCTCTGTTTTGATTAACAAGCAGCTAAAACCTCTCTGACTACAAAAGGGTAATTAGTTTTAATAGTAGGCAGGCTATGGACGGATGGCTCGTGATTTTGCATTCGATATATTATGGTTTTTTATAAGCCATATGTAAGGGCTTACCGCAACACTGACAGCGCCAATCTTGAGCCTTTTATATGTATCGGGTTAGTAATTATCAGGTACTTATGGCTGTAAATGCGAACATATACATGTATACAACAGCAATCCTTGCTGTGGTAGTCGTAATGATGGGGATCGTGATATTGTCCGGGTTGGGCAGCAAGGGCTCGGTTCAGAGTACTACGGCATCCTCAACTCCAATAACCACTTCGCAGCAGACTACTTCGCTGCAGAGCACAACAGTCCAGACCACCGCAGCTACTACAACTGCAAAAAGCACTATCTCTACAGCTACAACAACATTGACGACTACAGTCCCATCAAACGTTACAACGACGGCGTCTCAGATAACGGGAAATGAGAGAATCGCAATAGCCAACGGCTCGGCCTACAATATCTCAATGTCTCAGGGTGGAGAGTCAACGGTTAAATTCAATCTCATTCTTGTAAACGGCTATTACTCTTACGCTACAACAGTGGCAATTGCAAACCAATCGCTGCTCACTAGCAATGGAATTACTCTCCTGCTTACTAACAACACCGGAAACCCGCCTTTCACAGGCACGCTCTACGTCTTCGCTGCGCATAACGCAACGTTAGGAAAATACAACGTGGTGCTAACAGGGCAGGGAAACTCATATGTAACGGTAAAAACAGCTACGGTGCATCTTACAGTCACAACATAGACTGCGGCTGAACTCACTTAAGCCGAATGAAAAATATCACTTAGTATAATATGGACATTAATCGCATTTAAAGTCTTAATCCAATGTATTAGTCTGGATAAAATGGATGCCGAAAGGATAATTGCAAGGAATAGAAGGGGTCTTGATAGAATAAACGTCAGCCTCGTTAGGCTGATAGCAGAGAGGGACAGGCTCGTCGTTGAGATCGGCAGGGCCAAGAAGAGGCTTGGACTTAAGATAACAGACAGGAAACGGGAGAAGGCGATAATGGATAAAATAGACAGATTGGCACTGCACTACAAGGTCGATAAAAAGCTAGCTAGGAGGATAGTAAAGACATTGATCAGGCATGCCAAGGAACTGCAGTGATTATCTTTTCTTTCTTAGTTCGCGTATCTGCCTGCCCAGAACCTTCCAAGCCCTTCTTTCGTACTCCTCGCTGCTCTTGACAGATGATTTCGGCACCGGAGCAGCATGGAAATAGAAGGACTGCGCCTTGCCAATGACCTTCCCGAATATGTACTCGGCGCGCTTTGAATGCGATTTTGAGGTTACCACAATAAGGCGTTTTTTCCCTTTTCCATCAAGCATTCTTTTCAGGAAAAACGCATTTTCCACAGTCGTGAGGGACCTGCTCTCCTTCAATATTGATTTCGGCGGTATCCCCATTTTTACCAAGTAGCGCTTCATTGCCTCTGCTTCGGTGTATCCCAGCTCCATGTTCGTACGCCCTCCCTGGACTATTATCACCGGAGCTATGCCTGCTTTGTAAAGGCGTGCTCCATCATCCAGGCGTTTCTTGAGCATCCGCGGCATTGAATTCCTCTTGATTAACCTGAATCCAAGTATCACTATGAAGTAGTAGCTCCTTGCAACCATTTCACATCACATCCGCATTGATTTTGGGTTAAAACGCATATATTTAAGCTGTTTTGGCATGCTCCAGAAAGGGTTATAAATTTAATTTACTAATAGTAGCTATGGACATAATAGGGCATAGACTGGACAGTCCAAGACGCCTTTATGCTTTTGAAGAGCTTATTCTACTCCCAGGCCTGGCAAGGATGAGCCCAAGGGAGATAACAACCGAGGTACAACTTGGGGACCTTACGCTTAATGCACCGTTCCTATCATCGCCAATGGACACTGTGACAGAGGCTAAGATGGCAATCGCCGTTGCATCAAACGGCGGGCTCGGAGTAATCCACAGGAACTGCACAGTAGAGGAAGCAGCGGCGATGGTTAGGGAGGTGAAGAAGGCGCCAGCTGACAGCGGCAACAAGATGGCAGTCCGCGACAGGAAAGGCAGGCTTGCCGTAGGTGCCGGAATATCCCCGCTCGACACCGAGCGTGCTGTCGCGCTTGCTGAAGAGGCGGATCTGCTGGTAAGCGACGTTGCAAGTTCCTACAATGTGAAGGTCATAGAGGGCGCCAAGAAGGTCATTAAGGCAACTGGAAAGAAGATAGTGATCGGCAATCTTGGCACAAGGCAGGGCGTTTTGCACACCATAAAGGAGCTTGGCGCTGAGAACGTTGCAGCAGTCAGGGTCGGCATGGGCAGCGGATCAATATGCACTACAACGGACGTGTCTGGGGTAGGCTCGCCTGTCCCGTTCGCAACCGAACAGGCAGCCCTTGCGCTTTCGGAGCTTCATCTGCTTGACAAGATACCAATAATAGCCGATGGGGGCCTGAGGCACACGCGCGACATAGCCTTCTCGTTCTGCCTGGGGGCTTCGCTTGCAATGCTTGGAAACCTTTTCGCCAGATGCGATGAGAGCCCTGGTGAGCGCATGACAAAGGACGGCAAGAGGTACAAGGTGTACTGGGGCATGGGCAGCGCAGAGGCAAGGAAGAAGAGGCTGGCCGTGGACAGGTACCAGGAAACGAAGGGCAAGGATGTTAATGAGGGAATAAAGATGACCGTGCCAATAGAGGGCACGGCCGCCGAAGTGATAGAGAGGCTCCTAGCCGAGCTCAAGATAACGATAGGCTACATAGGTGCGAGGAACATAAAGGAGATGCGGGAGGTAGCCGAGTTCGCGGTAAGGACGGCGAAGGAGCCCAAGGAAGGATCCTAGATCAAGTCACGCTTATGGCAGCATTAAACTCTGAGACGAAGCTTGCAGAGCTTCATGTCCATCTTGGCGGTGCGGTCGATCCCGCAGTGATGTGGGAGATGGCGCACACGCAGGGCATAAGGCTTCCCACAAAGGATTACTGGAAGTTCGTGGACATGATAACGGAGAACCCGAAGAAGCCAAAGGACTTCGACGACTACCTCCTTCTCTTCAACTGGACCGAACTGATACAGTCAAGCCCCATAGCGGTCGAGCGCTCCGTGTACCAGACAATAGCGGGCGCATACAGGAAGAACAACATAACCTGCCTCGAGCTGCGCTTCAACCCGATGAAGAGGAACAGGAACGGCGAGCAGGACCTCGACCACATAATGATGGCGGCGATAAGGGGCCTTGACCGCGCGTCGCTTGAGTACCCGGTCAAGGCAGGCATGATAATCTGCCTCGACCGCGGCTTCACATACAGGCAGAACGAGATACTGGTGCAGAAGGCACTGAAGTACCAGAGCAGGGGCGTGATAGGCCTTGACATCGCAGGTCCCAGGCACAAGGGCTTCGATTACGCTGCATACAGGTCGCTCTACAGGAAGGCAAGGCATGCAGGCCTCGGCCTCACCGTGCACACGGGCGAGGAGGAGGACTACCGCTCGGTCATGCACGTCATCGAGAGCCTGGAGCCCGATAGGATAGGGCATGGCATAAAGTCGGCAGACAACGAGCGCGCGATGGAGATGCTCAAGGGCAATGGCATAACGCTTGAGATATGCCCTACATCGAACATAAGCACTGGGGTCGTGAGCGGCCCGAACGAGCTCAAGAGGATATTCAGCATATTCAATGCGCGCAAGATAAAGTATACGATAAACACTGACGGGCCGGAGATGCTTGTCACCCATCTTAGGAAGGAGATGGCATTCCTGCTAGATTCAGGGATCCTCACAGAGGCGGATCTGGTGAGGGCGAACAGGCGGGCCTTCGCGGCGTCGTTCATAAAGGGCTAATCGAAGAGCTTGACCTTGACTACCTTCTTCTCCTCTATCTCCCTCAGCGAGAAGTACACGAGCATGGAGAGGAACAGTATCACGAAGCCTATGAACAGAGACTGCTGCGGCATTCCGTACATGAATGCGATGAGTATGACTATGCTGAGGATGGGCAGGTAAGGGTAGAAGGGTGCGGAGAAGCTGCCGCGCTTGCCTATTCTTCTGAAATGTATGAGCGCGAAGCCGAGCGCTATGTATGAGAAGATTATGCCGAAGTCTGCCATGGCCGCTATGACATACACGTTGCCGAGGAACAGGGTCGCTATGCTTATCACCATCGAAAGGAGTATCGCATATGAAGCGACATCCCTCCTCGGGTCGTAGGCCCTGTAGAAGATCGAGGGCAGGAGGTTGTCCTTGCTTATCTGGTATAGTATCCTTGACGAGCTCAGCAGCCCTGCGAGAGCCGCAGATGCCGTTGCTATGAGCGCGCCGATATCCACTATGTAGAAGAGGTATCCCGGTGCGTGCACGGCCTTGAGGGCAGAGGCCAACGGATCTGCGCTGACCGTGAAGCCGCCTGCCGGCACAAGCAGCATGAGCGCGAAGACCACAAGCACGTAGAGCGCTATGCTCACGACCACCGCGCCGATTATCGCCTTTGCCGCGGCCCTCGGGCCGCCCTTTATCCTGTCGGTAAATGTGTTTATAACCTGGAAGCCGGAGTATGCGAAGAATATCACAACGCAGGCCTGGAAGAAAGGCAGTACGCCGGACTGCGCCGCGCTGACGGAGAAATGGGCGTACGGCGGTCCGCCATTGACGCTCGTAAGGTAGGAAAGGCCGAATATGATGAATACGAGAAGTATAAGCACCTTGACCAAGACGAGCCCGAAATCAACCTCTACCGCGCTTTTTATGCCGTGCAGATTTACCAGCGACAGGGCGATTATCAGGGCTATTGCGAAATAGATCGGATCCCATGCGGAACCGAGCGCGAGCACGCTTGAGAGATACGACCCGAAGCCTAGCGATATCGCGCTCACGCTTGTGACGTATGAAGTGTAGATCACAACTCCCGTCATGAAGCCGAGCTGGCTGCCGAATGCGTTGTAAACGAATGAGTAGATGGTGCCCTTCACGTGCGGGAATATCGAGGCCATCTCGCCGGTCTGGAGCGCGACGAATATAGCGACTATCCCCACTGCAATGAACGCGAAGAGGGCATCAAGCCCCGCAAGCGCTATTGCGGTGCCGCTGAGGACAAAGATCCCTGCGCCGATGATGGCGCCCAGGCCGACGCCGGCAGCGACCATTGCGCTTATGCTACTGCCCCTGGCCATAACGTTCTGCTATACTCTACGCATTGCTTTTTATATTCCTTCTCACAACCCTTATAGGGGACAGGGATGCGAAGCGTCGCTTATTACGGTGAACCCGGATCTTACAGTGAGTACGCCGCGTTCACTTATTTCTGGTCGGATGTGAAGCTCATGCCGATCAAGTACCTTCCGGAGATCTTCGAAGCGGTCGAGAGGAACGTGGACTACGGGGTTGTGCCGATAGAGAACTCGATAGAAGGCGCGGTCACGCAGACCTACGACATGCTGCTGAAACACAGGGTCAGGATAGTCGGCGAGCACATAGTGAAGATAAGCCACTGCCTTCTTGCAAACGAGGGCGTGAGGCTGAAGGACGTAAAGAAGGTGTATTCGCATCCCCAGGCTCTTGGCCAGTGCAGGGAGTACATACAAAAAATCAAGGCGGATCCCATACCCTATTATGACACCGCAGGAAGCGCCAAGATGGTATCCCAGGAGAAGCTGAAGGATTCTGCCGCAATAGCGAGCGAGAGGGCGGCAAAGCTCTACCACCTGGAGATCCTTGCGAAGGGGATAGAGACCAACAGGTATAATTTCACGAGGTTCTTCGTTATTTCGAAAAAGTTCCGCAAGGTCGGCAAGGCAGACAAGACATCGATAGTCTTCTCCGTAAAGAACACGCCCGGCTCGCTGTTCTCCGCGCTGACGTGCTTCTCGGTGAACAGGATAAACCTCCTTCTGCTGCAGTCAAGGCCGATAGTCGGCAGGCCCTGGGAGTACAATTTCTACGTCGACTGCGAGGGCGAGGAAAACCAGACGGCCCTCAAGGACAGCATACAGAGGCTGCGCGAGGATACCGCCTTCGTGAAGGTGCTTGGCTCATACCCTAGCGCGAAGGGCAGGGTCTAAGGATTTTTATGGAACTTGTGGGCTTCATTCCTTTAAAAAGAGATTCAAAATAAGAGATAAGGCCGGGGATAGATCTATACTCAAATAGAAGCTAGTATGAGCTTAGCCTAAAATCGTTTAGGCTTATTTCACGTAAATGCTGTCTTCTTATATTTTTGCACAGAAGTAGATAATAATGTATTCTGCATGAAAGCAATGACAGCTGAAGGGCGGAAGAATAATAGATGGCTTATTATCGGTGGGCTATGGGCAATAACTATAGTAGTAATTATAGCAGTGATAATTTTCCTATTCACAGTCGGCCCAGGCCCGGGCACACCATACAATACAACATGCCTTGCCCAGTCAGGTTATTTTTGTAGTAATCCAGTGTTCAGGTCTACGAGTGGCAATTTGCTTGTTACAGTTGGACAAGACTCAGGAAGCAACTGGACTTCTGCGAATGTATTGTTCCTGCCTGCTGGCTATTCTACAAGTAGAATATTGGCGCCATCCTACTTCATTGCTGCGAATTCAGGAATAGCTTACAAAGCAATAACAGGAGGACTTATGAATGGGCAGACAATGCAGATAACAGTCCCGGTAAATGATGTTGTTACAGACAAACCGTACTATCCGGTAGGGTCTGCATTGGGTGGAACATTGTGGGTGGAGTATACCATCTCCGGATATAATTCAAGCTCTGACTACTTCGCGCAGCTTGCGACAGTGAGCCTTAAGGCATCATGAAAAAGCATAAGTCTTCTTTAAGCATCTATGATATAAGTACTCACCATATTGAAATCAGTTGGCTTAAAGCTACTAGTTAAGATATGAACACACGTAGGGAAAGGCCACACTTATTTGCTCAGGTATTTGATTAGTTTTGAACTTAATATAACAGTTATGACAAATTCTATATTATCAGACTTTGTATAAACAATAATGAGCACGCTCTTACCATATCTTTTAACCGCCGTATGCTGGACGCCATCCATTATCAAATTGTCTGGGTGCTCTATGGTTTCTAATATTAACAACTCTTTTATTTCCTTTCAAGCATCCGAAGTCTCGCATGCCTTGAGAAGAGTAGCATCAATTCGCCACTGCAATGCTATCAAGTTCCTTAGAAATCAGTTCATTCATGTTTGTCTTCTTCCTGGAAAAGTTAAGTATCTCTATACCAACAAACTTGTTTTTCTTATCGACATCAGCAAATACACCCTTAGATATTTCTATAGTGTCCTTTATCTTCGCCTTTTTTGCCACTCTGATGTAAGCAGCATCGGCTTCAGAGTCATACTCTATGACATATTTTTTCATAATCGTCATTATATTAAGGAAGAGAGGGAATAAATAAGTTACTTAATTATGCTGTTAATACCACTATCAAACATTAGGTTAAAATCCTAGGAGGCCGTCTCGACGGTGCCAGATGCGAAGATGCGGGGCGATTTATCTCTTATGAGCAGGAAACTGTCTCCTTCCAGCACTGAAAGCTGGCGCTCCAGCGACAATGTGGCAAGGCCGCCTTCGACTTTGTCCACCTTCACATTTGAGTAGGAGAACCCCGATACCAGAAGGTACCTGCTGCCTTCGAATACCTGCTCTTTCGCCAGATTGCTCTGCTTTATCTTCACGCTCAGTCTCTTTGTCTGCTTGAAGGGCCTTGCATAAAGTATGTCGCCCTTGCCTATCTCTGAAGATTCGATGCCTTTCAGGCAGAGCCCTACGCGCACGTTTGTCCCTGCGCTTTCTATGTCAACGTCCTGGCTCTGTATAGACTTCACCGTAACCTGCTTGCCGGATGAGTGGTAAAGGGCGTCATGCACCTTCACGGTGCCGCTGGTGACTATGCCAAGCACCACTATGCCTACGCCCTTGACATCAAAGCCATGGTCGAGGTCGATCCTTGTGGTGCCGTTGTTTGGCTCAGGCTTCTTGAGCAGTATCCTGTCGAACAGCACGTCCTTCTGGCACACATCGAAGTCCTTTATTATGTTCCCTGCGAGCAGCGCGCTTATGTCGTTGTCCGCAGTGAGCAGCACGCGTTTGTCGAGCAGTGATGCCGCCACAATGGCCTCTCCCAGCAGCTTGTCGACGCGCTGCGTGCTTATTATTATCTGGTTTGCGAAGAGCATCGATTCCGCCATGCTGTGGTAGAGCTTGTCCTCATTGTTGGTGGGCCCCAGCGCGACTATGACATCGTTGTCTACCTTCCTGTTGTAGAAGACGATTCCGTCCTCGGAACTCTTCTTGCCTATGAATGAGGCAAGATTCTCGTCAAGGGGCACTGCTATTATGTAGTCCATGCGATCACCTGAAGGTAAGGTCAAGGTTCCCGGCGTAGTTGAAGTCGGGCGCCTTGATGAATATGTCCAAGAGGTAGCTGTCCTTCTTGTCGAGGCTTAGCGGCAGCTTGGGCTGCGTCCCGACAACCTCGAACGGCTTGTTTACGTCAACGCCATCAAGCTTCATCCTGTAGGACATGACCTTATAGAGCTGCACCCTTTTCCTGAACACCTGGCCCTTATGTATCGGCAGCAACATCGCGGAATCCTCGAGATCTACGGCCACATCCTTGTAATGGAGCGTGACCTTCTTAACGCTCATGCTGATGCTGTCATTAGAGCCGCTGGATATGTCTATCGCGAGAGGCCCTTCGTAGCTTACCATTGGCGCCTCTATCTTCAGCTTGAACGTCACCTTCTCGAGGTATGGAACCTCGACGGGCGGCTTCGGCGATGCCTCAAGCAGCTTGAAAGGCTCCCTTACGCTTATGCCGCTCACCGTCATCTTGGGGCCCTTGAGGTCGTCTATGAGCAGATCGCTGCCTATCTTGTTCTGGAATGGCAGGTCATATGAAAAGACATTGCCTGGAGGCGTGAGCCCGGCTAGCCCATGCGTCTCGCCAAGGAACTTGATGTTTACCGCAGTAACCTTGACTCCAGGCTGGTTCCTGTTAAATATGCCTTTGAACATTTTAGGAAGCAAGAAACCACGTATAATAGGGTGTGAAATACCTATATATAATTTCTCGCGCAGATGTCTCTGAGTGAATGTAGCTATGCTTGAGGTAAACTCCGCGGCTCCGAGTTTCACGCTGAAGGGCTCCGATGGGAAGGAGCACTCGCTAAGGGATTTCAAGGGAAAGTACCTTGTCCTTTACTTCTATCCAAGGGATGACACGATGGGATGCACCATCGAGGCAAAGGGATTCACCGCGAAGCTCGAGGAGATAAGGAAGCTCGGCGCTGATGTCGTAGGCGTGAGCAACGATGACCTTGCCTCGCACGACAAGTTCTGCAACAAGTACGGGCTAAGGGTCCTGCTGCTCTCGGACACGAAGAACAAGGTAATAAAGGCCTATGAAGCTTACGGGAACAAGGGCGTCTTCGGGTGGGGCACGATCAGGAAAACATATGTCATAGGCAGGGACGGAAAGATATTGAAGGTCTACAACAGGGTCCAGCCGGTGGGGCATGAAAAGGAGGTAATATCCTTCCTGAAAGACGTTTCTAGCTAGTGGTACTAATGGAACAAGGACACGAGACGCTCGGAACCAATGTGCTTCCCTTCAGGTACGCGATACGCCTTGAACCTGACATGGAGACCTTTGCCTACAAGTGCAACGAGATAATAGACGCACGCGTGAAGACTGCCACAGGCACCATAGCACTGAATGCGAAGGGCCTGAAGATAAAGAAGGCGAGCGTTGCTTCGGGATCGATGGTGCAGGTCGCGAGTTTCAGGCTTGATGACAGCAAGGAGCGCCTCATACTCAGGCTCGGCAGGAAGGTCAAGGGAAAGATAAGCATATCGATATCCTGCGAGGGCAGGAACACTGACAATCTGTTCGGATTTTACAGGAGCAAGTACATGCACGGCAAGCGCGAGAAATACATACTTACAACCCAGTTCGAGGCGGCGAACGCGAGGAATGCGTTCCCATGCTTCGACGAGCCCGCGATGAAGGCGCGCTTCAGGCTCTCGCTGATTGTCAAGAAGAGCCTTGACTGCATCTCGAACATGCCTGTAGAGCGCGAGCATGGCGCAGGTAACGGGAAGAAGATCGTGATATTCAAGGAATCTCCGGTAATGTCGACATACCTGCTCTACATCGGGGTTGGGAATTACGAATACAGCCATGGCGGCACTGCAAGGACAAAGATAAGGCTGGTGACAGTTCCCGGCAAGGGCCAGTACGCAAAGCTCCCGCTCGAATACGCGCAGAAATTCCTTGCTTTCTACGAGAGATACTTCGGCATAAGGTTCCCGTTGCCGAAGATAGACGTGATAGCAATACCAGATTTCGCGGCAGGCGCTATGGAGAACTGGGGAGCTATGACATTCAGGGAGGTCGACCTGCTCGCGGACGAGGACTCATCCGTTGCGGTGAAGGAACGTGTCGCAGAGGTCATAGCCCATGAGCTTGCGCACCAGTGGTTCGGAGACCTCGTGACGATGAAGTGGTGGAACGACCTCTGGCTGAACGAGAGCTTCGCAACTTTCATGAGCTACAAGGCGATGGACAGCGTCTTCCCTGAATGGAAGATGAAGACCCAGTACATAGACGACGTGATAGCGACGGCGCTTGCGGCGGACCAGCTTGCCTCTACTCACCCGATAAGGGCAAACGTAAGATCGCCGGCTGAGATAGACCAGATATTCGACGAGATAAGCTACGAGAAGGGGGGCTCTGTCCTTAACATGATCGAGGATTATGTAGGACAGGAAACATTCAGGAAGGGCCTGCATGACTATCTTTCCTCGCACTCCTACTCAAACGCGGCCAATGACGACCTCTGGATGGCCATACAAAAGCATGCGAGGAAGTCAGGACAGAACCTTGACGTTTACAGGGTTGCAAGCGATTGGATCGAGATGCCAGGCTACCCCATAATAAGCATGGCCAGAAGTGGCGGGAAGCTTGAGCTCTCCCAGAAAAGGTTCATACTGCTGGACAGGAAAGTCCCGTCGAGGCCATGGCCCATACCAATAACCTACACCCTTGAGGCAGAGAAGGGCGAGAGGAGGCTCCTAATGAAGCGGCAGAAGCATGCGATAGAGATCGGATCTAGCGGTTGGATAAAGCTCAACCACGGGCAGAACGGCATATACCGCGTCGCCTATCCGGAGCACATGCTGCACAGGCTCGGGGACGCCATAATCAAAAAGAAGCTCGATGGCGTAGACGCATGGGGCACGGAGAACGACCTCTTCGTCTTTGCGAGGTCGGGAAGGATAAAGGCGGGCAGTTACCTGGATTATGTGGGCAAATACTGCGTAGGCTCGGAATATCCTCTGAACGAGAATGTGCTATATCACCTGGGCTGGTTCTACGACGTGCTTTACGAGGCCAAGGAACTTGTGCAGGTCAAGCGCGTGATGTGGAACTGCAGCAGCGCATTGCTAAGGGACCTCGGATGGAAGAGGAGGAATGGTGAGAGCAATATAGACACGATGCTGCGCGAAACGGCGATAGCGAAGTCTGCGCTCTCAGAAGACCCTGAAACGCTGAACCTGTGCTGGAAGCTCTTCAACAGCCTGGTGAACAATGGCAAGGACATAGACCAGAACATCAGGGGCGCGGTATACCGCATAATCGCATGGAACGGCACGCGCAGTGAATATGATTTCTTCAAGGGCAGGTACATGAGCGAGCAGAGGCCCGACGAGAAACTGCGTCTGCTCAGCGTGCTCGGGGGCTTCCGCGACATGTCGATAGCGCGCGATGCGCTGAAGTTCTGCATGTCAAAGGATGTCAGGTACCAGGATTCGTTATATGTGCCCAGATCAGTTGCCGCAACTCCTGTTGCTAGGGAGTGCATATGGGACTGGACAAAGGACCATTGGAAAGAGCTAGGCAAGAGGTACGGCAGCGGCACGCACATGCTGGGAAGGTATGTCGCGAACATGGGCTTTGTATCCGATGAGAAAATGAAGCGCGAGGTGGAGAGCTTCTTCAGGAGCAAGTCGAACATGCGCGCTGACATAAAGCAAATCCTTGACAAGACCGTAGAGCGCATAGATGTCAATATCAAGTTCAGGGATGCCAACGGCCTGTGATATTCAGGCCGCTAAGCGGTATCTCCTTCCCCTCCAGGTTATCTCTTTTGTCGCTGTTGCAGTGACGAGATTTGCGAAGTAGACGATTGACATCAGCGGCACGAGGAGCCACATTAGTTTGGATTTGCCGCGTGCACGTGGGTATGTCTTTATCTCGCTCTGGATCGGATGCAGGAAGAATACAAGGAACAGCGGCGACACTAACAGCGAAAGGATTATCGCAGAGAGCAGGTTCCATATCTCGGCGCCATAGAAGAGCAGGCCAAGATACAGGTTCTTCCTGTATCCCAGTATTGAAAGTGCCGTCTGCCTGTTCGACCATTCTACAAACTTCGAGTAGCCGTCATCCGACTTTACGATTGGCTGCGACATCCTCGTATAGGCTATCTTCAGCCCCCTCTGCTTCACTATCTTTGTCAGACATACGTCATCGGACACGGAGTACCTCGAGTTCTTCAGGAAGTCGAGCGCACCCTTGTTCAGCATGTCCTTCCTGAATGCCATTGATCCGCCCCATCCGAATCTTGTGGCTTCCCCTTCCATAAGGCCTTCGCCTATGAAGCCCCACAGCAGCTTGATCCTCGACCAGAAGCCGCCCACCGGCTTGAAATAAGGGAACATCGTTGAGAGGCCGATCCGGTAATCTGCAAGCGGCTCGACGAGCCTTCTGAGCCAGAGGCCGTCAACTGTTATGTCGGAATCGGCTATCACATAAACATCATGGTCTTTGTACTTCTGGAGCGCACTCAGTATTGCGCGCACCTTGCCGCTTGCGGCTTCCGCCTTTACATTGGAGACCATCCATCCTATTTTGGCGCGCTTTATCGAGGCTACGGAGGCATCGTTGGCCGTATCAACGACCGCAATCACTTCGAATCGCTTATAGTCCTGCTCCTTCATCGATAAGAGATTTTCATACAATGTAAGGTCCTTCCCGCGGCATGGGACTATTACAAGTACCTTAGGGTGATAGCCTTTTCCCAACCCAATGTACCGTCTCTCTGCGGCTTCCTGCCCGGAGACTCGCGAGTAGCCCCTGAAATCCAGCAGGGTAAGCATGATGAAAACGAGGAGCGAGAATCCGATATAAATGTCAACGGGCGCAGACATGCAAACACTTTTTAAATATCATTTCCAAAGACATCATCATGTATAACACTTATCTGACAATCCTGATACCGGCATTGATCGATTTTGTTATAACGATAATAGGGATAAGATTTCTTATATACTATCTGTACATTTCCGGCGTAGTTGCCGAGGACAGGAACAAACAGAAGCCGTTGAGGCTTCCAAGCAGCGGTGGTCTCGCAGTCGCATTTGGCGTTGTTGTGGGCATACTCGTCTACATCTTCGGAGGCACGTTCGTCTTCAAGCCCATATTGAACATATCGAGCCTGCTTGCCATCTGCCTCTCCATAATACTAATAGCGCTTGTCGGCTTCCTTGACGACATAAACGTGAAGGAGAAGCGGGTGCAGAGCACGGACATCAAGGACATAAGGCAGGGGCTGAAGCAATGGCAGAAGCCGCTCCTCACGTTCCTGGGCGCACTGCCCCTGATGGCCGTGAATGCGGGCGTCAGCACCGTCATATTGCCATTCATAGGCACGGTCCAGTTCGGGTTCTTTTATCCCCTGATCATACTGCCCCTCGCCATAATCTTCGTTGCAAACTCGTTCAACCTGCTGGGCGGGTTCGACGGCCTGCAGCCGGGCATGGCAATAATAGCAACCGGCGGGCTCTTCATCTACTCCATGATGTTCGGCACGTACATAGGCACCTTCCTTTCTGGCATACTGCTCA
This sequence comes from Microcaldota archaeon, assembly GCA_028866835.1. Taxonomy (GTDB): domain Archaea; phylum Micrarchaeota; class Micrarchaeia; order Micrarchaeales; family CABMGC01; genus JAGWHJ01. The sequence goes on from JAGWHJ010000021.1 coordinate 14,745, forward strand.
TGGCATTGCTCGCATTCATGCCATTCAACTGGTACCAGGCCAGGGTCATACCAGGGGACAGCTTCACGTATGCGGTCGGCGCGACGCTCGTTGCGATAATGGTCATGGGGGATGCCGAAGCCTTCGGCTTGATAATATTCATACCGTGGATAATAGAGTTCCTGCTCCATGCGAGAAGGAGGTTCAAGGTCAGCGACCTTGGCATAAGGCAGAAGGACGGGACCTTCAAGGCCCCTTACGGCAGCAGGATATACAGCCTTACCCATCTTGTCATGAACAGTGCCAGGCTGGGTGAGAAGGAGATCGCCCTACGGCTTATGCTTGTGGAGGCCCTGTTCGTGCTGCTTGCCATAGGCATAAAGCTCATGGGCCTTCTTTGATGCCCTGCATCTACAGCTTTTTGATCAGGAGCACGTCCTCGCGCTTTATCAGCTTGGTCCTGCCGGCATGATTCGCGTACGTTATCGCCTTCTTCGTGAGCGTCTCCGTGAACTTCTCAAGCTCTGCCTCGAGATCCCTTACCGCATCCTCAGTGACGCGCTCCGCACCAGCCTCCCTTATGAACTGTTCTATATCGTATAAACTGAATTTCCTATCTTTTTTCATACTTATCCCCCGAGCGGAAAGACTTCACATGGGAAGCTTTAAAAGGTGCCCTAGGTCGCATGAATAGTGGCGGTTACAGCCAAGCCTTTTATACTTGTTGCAGTGCGGTTTTTGCCCGGAAAAGTCAAATTATTTTATACTTTGCCTTGAATAAACCTACATGGCTGGGAACAACCCCGGATTATGGTCAAGGGAGTACGCCAGGAGAGGCGTGCCATCGTCTTTCAGGGATACCCCCTCGGATTCTGTAGTCTACTTTCTTGAATTCCTGAAGAGCGAGGGGCTGACAAAGGGAAGGGCCTTGGACATAGGCTCTGGGAAGGGCAGGAACTCGATATTCATGGCAAGGAAGGGCTTCGAGGTAGACAGCATAGATTTTGTCCCGGAGATGACAAAGGAGCTTGAAAGTCGCAGCAGGGAGCTGGGCCTTTCCGATACGATACATGCGCATTGCAGCGATGTCTCAAGGCCGTGGCGGCTTGAAACAGGGCATTTCGATATCGCGATAGATACATTTTGCTACAGCCATCAGGTAAAGAAGTCCGAGAAGGATACGTACATAAAGGAGCTTGCAAGGGTGATGAAACCGAGGGGCTTCTATCTTCTCACTCTTTCAGGAGCCGATGACGGATATTATGGGATGTTCCTAAAATCGCCGTCGAAGGCGAAAGAGATCGTTGATCCTGTGAACTCGATACCGATGATGCTTTACGAGAAGAAAGACATAGAATCGGAATTCAATGGAAGATTCAGGCTTAGCGATTACGTGCATAAGCAGCATAGGAACATGATGCACGGCACGGAGTACAACAGGAGCACGCATCTCTTCATATTCAGGAAAAAGTGATTCGGATCAGATCTTGTACCTGAGAAGCCCACCTATGCCCTTGAACCCCATGAGGAACTCCTTACCGTAGGAGCTTTCGCTTGAGACAAATGCAGTATCAACGCCGTGCTCATCGGCCGTTTCTATAAGTTCCTCTATCGCATCGTCAGCCTCTACGACTTCCAATGTGCCACCGTCATCGTGCTTCGTCTCCCTGTGGCCCATGTATTCGGTCTTCTCGATGATCTGGCCGCACGAATTGCACTTGTACTTGACGTTCTCTATCTCGAGGGCGTCGTTTATTATGAGGGTTGATACCTGGTTGGCATCGAGCGCCTTCTTGGTGTCGGGGTACCCGTAAACCGCAAGCCCCTTACGGACTATCTCCTGCATGAAACGCTCTATTATCTTCCTTTCCTGGAACGCCTCCTGCTCCTTCAGGAGATCGGACGCCTTCTCCACGAGCTCGTGGAGGCCGTACTCATCGGTATAGCCGGTGTCGTACATTCCAAGGACCTTGACCTGGTAGTTCAGCTCGTTTGACTTTACGAAGCCTTCCTTTGTTGGCCCGGGACCTCCCACGATGAGGCCCTTCACCTTGAACTGGTTCTGCTCGAAGAAGGCGTTGATGACCTCTGCAACCCTCTTGTGGTAATCGCCTATGCTCTCCTCTATGCCACGCTCGTACCTCCTTGCCGATTGCCCCCCCTTCCTGACCTTCGCGTGGACCATCGAGTTCATCTTCTTTATGACCTGTATGTGCGATCCCTTCAGGCTCGCCACTGTCGCCTCCCTGCCGTCGAGGACCACGAGCGCGTACACGTCCTTCGCGCCTACAATTGTTTCTATGGGATCGAGCAGGAACGTTGAATCGCACCTGTAGATGTTGACCTTTATCGGTATGTCGGGCTCCATCGAGAAGAGCTCTATGTTCGTCTTGCCGGGATTGTCGGAGATGTTGCCGCAGAAGACAGCAAGGCCGTTCTTCGGCGTCTCCTTGTAGAGCTTGAGGTACTGCATTATCTTCTCCAGCGCAGCCTGCACGTTCGTCCTCACCGTCTTTGACTTGATGTTCGATGACTGGCTGTGCTCCTCCCTGAGCTTCGAGATCTCCTCGGTGAGGTTGTAGCCCGCGGGGACGTAGACGCTTATCAGCTCCGTGCCGTAACCCCTGACGGACTTCAGCCTCTTTATTTCCTTCATTATGTTGTACTCATTCTTCATGCATGAGACCTCCCAAAAAGCGGCAGGCTATCCTATCTTCGACTTGCCCATGTAAGGAACAAGAGCCTTCGGCACGGTTATCGTGCCATCGGCATTGAGGTAGTTCTCCACTATGGCAACCATCGCCCTCTCTATCGAACCGCTCGCCGTGGAGTTAAGGGTGTACGCGTATCTCCTCTCGCCGCGCTCGTCGTACTTTATGCCAAGCCTTACAGACTGCCAGTCGGTGCAGTTGGAGCAGGATATCAGCTCGCGGTACTTCCCGGACACGGGCATATAGACCTCGAGGTCGTATTTCTTCGCAGCCACGGTGCCTATGTCCCCGGTACAGATGTTCACTATCCTGTAAGGCAGCTCAAGTTCCTTGAATATCTCCTCGGCGTTGCCCATCATCTCATCGAAAAGCTTCCAGGAATCCTCGGGCTTTGAGACAACGAACTGCTCGACCTTGTAGAACTGGTGCACCCTGAATATGCCCTTCGTGTCCTTTCCGTGGGCGCCCGCCTCCCTCCTGAAGTTCGGGCTGATGCCCACGAACTTGAGCGGAAGGTCATTCCCGGAGTGCACGCTGTCCGAGAGCATTGCGGCGATCGCATGCTCCGATGTGCTTATCAGGAAAAGGTCGTCCTCGACCTTCTCGAGCTCATTGTTTGCGTCGGCCTCCTTCGGACCCTCCACCTTGTACAGGACCTCCTCGAACTCGCCAAGGGCGGTGGCGCCCATGTAGTACCTTTTCTTCAGCATGAACGGCGGGGCTATGGGAAGGTACCCTTTCTTCACCATAAAGTCCATTGTAAAGCGTATCAGCGACTGCTCAAGCATGACCAGATCGCCCTTGAGGTAGTAGAAGCGCGCGCCGGCAACTTCGGCAGCCTTCTCTATGTCAAGCAATCCCAGCCTCTTGAGAGCTTCCTCGTGGCCTACCGTCTTTCCGGCCCTTGGCTTGCCCCATTTCCTTACCTCCACGTTCTCGGAATCGTCCTTTCCGTAAGGAACTGATTCGTGAAGTGTATTCGGCATGTTCCAGAGAAGCGCGTCGATCCTTACCTGGTACTTTGGAAGCTGCAGCTCTATCTCATCTATCCTTGCCTTTATCCCTGAAAGCTCGTCTATCTTCTTGTCCGCGCCCTTTCCGGCCTTCTTCAGCTCGGCGACCTCAAGGCTGCCCTTGTTCCTCTTCGCGCGCAGCTGCTGGGCCTCCGTGCTTATCTTGTTGTACTCCTCGTCAAGCTTGAGGAGCTCGTCCAGCGGGTAATCGCTCTTCCGCTTCTTAAGGGACTTCCTGATGGCATCCACGTTGTCCTTTACGTATTTCGTTGTGAGCATTGAGATCATGGCATGATGCTTATCTTTAAGTGTAATATATTATAAATTGCTTATAATATATGCTGTCTATGCAGGGGTGGCAGAGCCTGGCCAAATGCGACGGGCTTAGGACCCGCTTCCTTTAGTGGATGCAAGAGTTCAAATCTCTTCCCCTGCATATTAGTAAACCGACGTTAAAGGAGAGTTCAGAAAGCTATACCAAGGAAGAGTTTGAACCACTTATAAACACGTTAAAACAGGTGTCTATGAGGGTATCTTGGCATCAACTAAGGGAGTTACAGTCTATCTTACATACCGCCCAAACTAAGCGGTTTAAAGGTAAACGTAAGACTCCAAAATATGGCAGTTTGAATAAAGGGTTCACAGATGCGGAACTAGAGCGTTTTCTTAGCGTTATAACAAACGATAAATTCAGGTTGCTGTTTTCTTATCAAGCCTATTTAGGACTGAGGGTAGGGGAAGCGATTAGGTTGTCTTTAACTCAAATTAACCTTAAAACAAGAGAATTAACACTAAAAACAGAGAAAGCAAAAGTAATAGATACTCTACTCGTCCCTTTACCTTTGTTTAACCAAACAGTAGAATACATAAAAAAACATTTGGAAGAAATAGAAAGAGCCAAGGGATACTTATTTTTCAAGGAAGATACAGGCAAGGATGGGCTATTCCTTGACTCAAACTATGTTAGAAACAAATTTAGAAAATACGTGGTAAAAGCAGGTTTAGATGAAGTTTATGACACTAGCGACGAGAGCGATGATGATAGGACTCCTAGAAGGCTGCATAGGCTTACAACTCATAGCTTAAGGCATCACGCTATCTGTGCATTTTCCAAGCAAACCAATGGCAATGTTGTGCTCACGAGCAGGTTTGCTAGGCATAGTGAACCAACTATAACAATGACGTATATACATACCTCTAAGGACGAACTTTACAAAGAAATAGACAGCGCATTTTCTTTAGATGAAGTAGTAAAGTTAAAAGAACGATTGAGATAATACCAAGGTTTTAAGCAGTTAAACCTTTAAGAACATTTACTTTAGTCCAACTGATTGTATCTTGGTAAAGTATTAAATAAATAGTGTAGAAGAAGATTTTATTTATATTCTCCAGAATTTGAATCCCGCTATATAATATCTTATATAAAATATAAATATGGGTTCATATTTGGAATCTAGTTTTGTAAGTGATGAGATGGACGAACAAATAAAAGGCAATAAGATAGAATCTATAGCTAAAAAGAAACCATTCTGGGGGAAGAACTTCTTAAGCTCGCAAAGAGTAGAATTTGGCAAAAGTTATTTGACGTTTAGCATTGGAATAGCAAATCCTGCGGATAGTAAAGGTGACCCATGTTTTGATATAACGATAAGTTGTGGGAAAACAAACAAAATACATCTTTTTGTTGATTCTTATGAAAGATATCATCAGCTTTTAAAG